>CAZWSD010000137.1:0-8028 GCA_964636535.1 uncultured Acidobacterium sp.
TCCCGGGTACGATCCGCTTTACCTCAGCGGAAAGATCACCGAAGTCGCCTGCAATGTGCACGCCCGCTGACGGTTCGTGGAAGCCGCTGATCTGCTGAAGAGCCCGGGCCGACCGCACGAGGCGCTGGCCTTCTACAAGGCGCTCTTCCGTATCGAGCGGCAGATCAAGGGTCTCACCGATGAGGAGCGGCTGCATGCGAGGCAGGAGCGAACCGTCCCGCTGCTCGCCCAATTCAAGGCCTGGCTGGATAACGCCGTGCACTCGGTGCTCCCGAAGGACAGCCTGGGAGAAGCCATCCACTATGCCTTGAAGCACTGGGCCGCGTTGACGAAGTTCACCGAAGCCGGGCATCTCGATGCATCGAACAATTACGCCGAACGTCTGATGCGCTCGATCGCGGTCGGCAGAAAAGCGTTTCTCTTCGTGGGCTCCGAGCGGGCTGGACACGCTGCGGCGATCTACTATTCACTGGTCGAGTCGTGCAAAGCAAACAAGGTCAACCCGCTCACCTATCTGACGTACGTCCTCAGCAACGCGCGCAACAGGGCCGTGATGCTGCCGACGCCGGATGAGTTTGCCACCCTCAGCACCGCCCAAGCCGGCCGGTGCGCTCTTTAACAATCTGGAGTAGGATCACGCGTCAGGCAAGACGCGGATTACCGGACGGGTTCCAAAGTCGCCAAGCCCTTTGACGCCAACGCACATAAGTCCAAGGGCGGATCTCTGTTGAAACAGAGGCAGGCCGAGCTAAGGACCCATCATTCTGTTGCTGTGAGTCGACACCCGCCTCCCGGTTTGTTATAAATCAGAGACATAGATCACTCCGCTTACGCATTTTTTCAGGCATAAATAACGCAAAAGGGGGATCTGACGGACATCGGAATGGACCTCGCACACCAACTCGACCTGCTTTTAGGTGATTTTTCGCCGTTAGCGGCGAGGATAAAGCATCTCGATTACAACACTGACGTCTGCGGTGAGCGCATTGACGTCCGGTGCAGTTACATTGCCTTTCGCGACGGTCAGCCGACGTTCAATGAGTTCGTCGCTGTCCTTGCTGACCACGTAATTTCGTTCTGTCTGCCAAGAAAAGAAATTCGCGCCGCACAGAAGATCCTGGTCAATGGTGATCACGTAGCTGCCGGCCGCATAATGAATCAACTTGCGACCAAAGCGCGAGAATTATTCATAAAGGCAAAAAAGGGCAGCCACCGTTCCGGGGAGGCAGGCGAGATACTCCTCTACCTACTGACTGAATGGTTGCTTAAAGCGCCGCAGATTGTCTCCAAAATGTACCTCAAGACCAACACGCAAATGCCGGTACATGGGACTGACGGTATTCATGCGCGCTACGATGAGAGTACCCAGAAGCTTTATCTCTACTGGGGCGAATCAAAAGCACATGGGTCGCTCTCTAGCGCGCTCGGGAGCGCATTAGATTCCATCTTCGGCTTCCTCACTGAAGGTTACCACCAGAGAGAGATCGACATCGTATCGGCTTATGCTGACTTCGACGGCTTAGGCATGGAAGCGAAAGAGGCGTTCCTACGATATCTGGACCCATATGAGCCAGCGTCCAATCAACGTGTAATAACGCATTCGTGTTTGCTCATCTTCGACTTCACGCCTAGCTTGAGTGACAAGCCGGATACTGTTGAGGCATCATTCATAGTCGAAGTGAACAAAATTGTGGGAGCGTTCATCCAGTCCATCAAGGACTTGGTCTCTGAGAAGGAGTTAGGGTCGCAGCGATTCGAATTCTTTCTCATGCCCGTACCGTCCGTGCAGGAGTTCAGGGATAAGTTTCAGGCAATAATAGGGTGGCCGCATGATTGACCAGCTATCGGAGCGCATTTGGGCGCATGAGCTGTTTCACGAAGATGCCGCAGTCCTACGGAAGTCCCTGCTCGAGTCTCGCTACGTGGCACGGCAGCCACTGCCGCCCGACGCAACCCTGATAAGGCTTTTGCGTAGCGCCGCGATCTTGGCAGCTTCACAAAATCACATCCATAGACATGCAGCTTACGAGATCGCCACGGCTGCAGCCGAACTCCAGTCAGAAGAATATCCTGGAGTGCCATTTGTTCTGCTTCTAGTCTTAGCACGGATGGGAAATTTCCCGGCTCTGACTTACGCGAGAAAGCGATTTGCTATTGACGAGGCGCAGTTGCCGACCCGCCAAGTGGTCGAAACATCTGAGCGTACGTTCCAGAACTCGATCGCGATCGGAACATCCACCATAACTCTAACTGACTTCCAGCTCGAATTGTGGTCCAAGCTAAATACAGGGTCCTCACTAGGCGTTTCGGCGCCAACTTCGGCCGGAAAGTCATTCATTCTACAAACTTATGCACGCAAACTTCTAACCGACAAGATCCCTAATAACGTCGCGTTCTTAGTTCCAACACGAGCCCTCATCAATCAAGTGTCCGAAGAAGTATCCGCATGGCTGCAAGGCAACGACCTAAACGTCGAGCTAATAACCACTCCGATTCCGCAGGATTCTGAGCTGCCAAAGCGCGGAGCATACGTGCTTACGCAGGAAAGACTCCAGCTCATTCAGACAGCACATGCGGATGTATCGTTTGAGTTAATGCTCATCGATGAAGCGCAAAGCATAGCGGATGGCCCCCGTGGGATACTGCTTTTGTCTGTCATAGACGAAGCGCTTGCCAGAAACCCGAGAACGCAACTTCTATTTGCCGGTCCGAATATTAGAAACCCGGGAAGTATCGCAACGCTATTCGGGCGCGAATCGCAGTCCGTCACGACCGATGAGGCGACCGTTTCTCAAAACATCATTTTTGTGGATTGCGATCCGGAGAAGCCAAATGTAGCTAAACTGGCGTTGCGCTCGGATGACAGGCGAGTTGCTCTCGGAACAATCGAGTGCGATCAGCCCCTCATAGATCATAAAAGTAAGCTGATCAACCTGGCGTTGCGTCTCGGAGCTGGCGGGCAAAATCTAATCTACGCAATGGGACCGGCGGAATGCGAGGAAGTGGCCTTCGGCCTCGCAGACACTGAAGAAGCGGCGCCGGAGCACGCAGCACTTAACGAGCTCTCGGGCTTTATTAAGGAAGCTATTCATCCAAAGTACCAGTTGGCAAGAAATGTACTACGGCGGGTTGGATTTCATTATGGGCGACTTCCATCGCTCGTGCGAAAAACTATCGAGGATGCCTTTGCCAACGGGGAACTGCAATTCCTGGTCACCACCAGCACACTGCTCTATGGCGTTAACCTTCCGGCACAAAACCTCTTTCTTCAAAACCCTCAGAAGGGGCAGAACCGGCCGATTTCGGCTATCGACTTTTGGAATTTAGCGGGCCGCGCAGGTAGGCTCGGCCGGGAATTTAGCGGCAATATATTCCTCATCGATTACGGCGAATGGCCAAATGACCCCATCGTTGGAAACAAAGAGCAGATCGTAAAGCCAGCAATCACTCAGCACGTTGTCGATCGCGCAGAGGAATTGATCGCGTACATCAGGGACTCTTCAAGGATCCCAGATCGACAGAAGCCGGACGAGCTGGAGAATACATTCGTAAGACTGGTTCGTGACTATTTCGAGGGGAAGCTCGATGAGACCCTCGATAGGGTGGGGTTGCATCAATCAGACCCGCGGCATGGACACCTTGTCGAAGCGGTGGCCGGCGCGGTAAAGGACATCGACATTGACCCTGAAACTGTGAATGCTTCGCCGACGGTCTCAATCCACCGACAACAGTCTCTTTATGAACGGCTGGAAGAAAGCTTTAAGAAGAAGGGCCCAGGCCACATCATTCCGCGACACCCGTTGGACGCTCAAGCGTATAACTCGTACTTCATGGCCATTAAGCGCTGCCATGACGAGGTGCTGAGGTACCCGAGAACGGAAAAGTCGCATTTCTATTACGCGCAAATCGCACTCCGATGGATACGCGGCGAGCCACTGCCGCAGATTATCGACGCGAGCTATAGGTACAAGGAAAGGCGGGGCCACAAGCCGAAGATCGGAACGGTCATCAGAGGCACTCTAAGCGAGGTCGAGAACGATCTGCGGTTCAAGTATGTGCGCCTGTTTTCTTGCTACAACGCGGTACTTGAGCAGGTACTCCGGGATAACACGCGCTCTGATCTTGTGGCATCCATTCCCGCAGTACCAATGTATCTAGAGGTGGGCGCGTGTTCGCCGACGATGATTAGCTTCATGGGCCTCGGGTTATCACGATACACGGCAGGAAAGCTTCAAACTTTGCCCCGGCGCAAAGATATGTCGCAGAACGAGGCGAGGAACTGGATTCTTCGCCAGGATGTTGATGGGCTGAATCTTCCATCTGCTTCAGTGAAGGAGATTCGCCGCATGGTGTTTGAGAGTTAGCAGCGTCGTAAGCCTCCTTCGGGAGTGCGCCCGCGTATGCATGCCGTTCGGGGAAATCCGATAGCCTGGCACGAAGGTGGAACCGGGGAACCAGCGCAATGGTCAACTTCAAAAATCGTCTGACCGGAAAAACGGCGGAAAGGCCTACCGAACCCATAAAGCTCTACGATACGCTTGACCGAGCGCATGACAAGGGACCGTTGCGACCAGCGCAATTGGCCGTCCTTGCTGAATGGCACAAGAGCCATCAGTCGACCCGGGACATTATAGTTAAGCTTCACACCGGACAAGGGAAGACGCTCATCGGCCTCTTGATGCTGCAATCTCGCTTGAACGGAGGGGATGGTCCTGCCCTGTATGTATGCCCAAATAATTTCCTTGTCGACCAGACGTGTGAACAAGCAAAGGGATTCGGAATTCACACCTGTACCGCTGATCCCGAGCTGCCGGACGAGTTCATCAACGGGGATAAAATACTCGTCACATCAGTGCAGAAACTATTCAATGGCATCACAAGGTTTGGTATCAATAAGCAATCTCTTGGCGTCGAGAGCTTGCTAATGGATGATGCGCATGCTTGCGCGGACACCATTCGCGAGCAGTGCCGGATTCGCATACCTAGCGATCAGCCAGCTTACGCGGCGCTAAAGAGTCTATTTGCGAATGATCTGGAGTTGCAGGGCAGCGGCACGTTTGCCGACATCTGCAATGACAAGCGCGAAGCTCTACTTCCAGTACCCTATTGGGCATGGCTAGCTCACGAGAGTGATGTAGCCGGCATTTTGTCGGGAGAATCGGCGCGCGATTCTATCCGATTCGCATGGCGTCTCCTGAAGGATCAGCTTGCACATTGCCAATGCGTCATTTCCGGAGCCGCAGTTGAGATTGAGCCGTACATCGCACCCCTTTCCACCTTCGGAAGCTATTGGAAGGCAAAGCATCGCGTCTTTATGTCCGCCACAGTCACGGATGATTCATTTCTGGTAAAGGGTCTCCAACTGACTCCGGAGACGATCATGAAGCCTTTAAGTTATGCAAAGGAGACTTGGTCGGGCGAGAAGATGATCCTAGTGCCATCACTAATACATGATGAGCTGGATCGCGAGCAGGTCGTTAAGACGTTCGCTGGGCCTAACCCGAAGCGAAAAGTTGGAATCGTTGGCCTTGCGCCTAGCTTCAACAGAACGAAGGACTGGCAATCTTATGGCGCGATAATTGCCACCAAGGATACTGTCGGTGAGTTGATCGAGGGGCTCAAGGCTGATAAGCGTGAAAAGGCCGTCGTTCTCGTCAATCGATATGATGGCATCGATCTTCCTGATGAATCGTGTCGCGTCCTGATATTCGACTCCAAGCCGTACTCCGAGAGTCTCATCGACTTGTACCAGGAATTCTGTCGACCAGAGAGCGAAGCAACGCTTATGCGTACCGTTCGCACTGTCGAGCAGGGGATGGGACGAAGTGTACGAGGCGAGAAGGACTATTGCGTCATCGTGGTCGTTGGGGCAGATCTTGTTCGACTTATTCGTGATAAGAGCTCAAGGAAGTATCTGTCGCCCCAGATGTCGAGCCAGATCGAGCTTGGCCTCGAGATTGCCGACATGGCGCGACAGGAAATCGACGAAGGGAAAATGCCCACTGACGCGTTTATGAGCCTGGTGCGCCAATGCCTATCACGTGACGCAGATTGGAAGGCGTTCTACGTTGAACGAATGGGAAAGGTGAAGCCGGGGAAAGCTAACGAGCGAGTGTTGAGGTTATACGCGGCGGAGCTGGAAGCCGAAAAGTGCTTCCTTGCGGGAGACTATGCGAGCGCAGCAAAGGCTTTGCAGCAACTATTGGATTCGGGTTCGATTGGCGAGGAGGACAAGGGCTGGTATTTGCAAGAGATGGCGCGTTATCACTACACGTCGGACCGAAGTGAATCTCAACGGCTGCAGGTTACGGCTCATAAGCGGAACCATCTCTTACTTCGGCCGCCCACAGGCGTCACTGTGGCCAAACTTACTATCCAGAGCAAAGGCCGGACGGAGCGAATTGCAAAATGGGTGAGTAGCTTCGCTGCCTATACGGATATGGATGTGCGAATATCCGACATCCTCGCTGCTCTGACCTTCGGAACAAAGGCGGATAAATTCGAGGAGGCGTTGGATGAATTGAGCCGCGCCTTAGGTTTTGCCGGCGAACGCCCTGATAAGGAATGGAAGGAGGGACCGGACAATCTTTGGGCGTTGGACTCGACCCAATATTTGCTCTGGGAATGCAAGAGCGAGGTCGATGTTACGCGCGCAGAGATAAATAAGCGAGAGGCAGAACAGATGAATCGCTCGAGTGCCTGGTTTGAAAAGCATTACTCAGGCATGGTGGTCAAGAGGCTCATTGTTCACCCGAGCAATACAGTGGCTAGTGCGGCCGCGTTTACTCATGAAGTCGAGGCTGTAAAGGAAAGCGAGCTTAGGCGGCTGGTAAAGGCGGTTCGGGAGTTCTTTAAGTCATTTGAGTCCCTAGACTTCAAAGACCTTTCGACTACGCACATCCAGACGATGCTCGACTCGCATAAGCTCGCAGTACCGAAGTTGCTGACTGACTACTCCAAAAAACTTCGAAATCTGAAGTAACAAAATGAGGAGATGTGGTGGCGAAAGGCAACGCTCAACCATCGCAGAAAGAGATAAGGCAGACCATCCGTGCCTCGCACGTCAGGATACGTGATTGGACTCACATTCATGCTGCTTTTGAGCAGATGAGAGACACGGGGTGGATATTTAGGGGCGTGACGTCTCCCAAGTACTACCCCATTCCAAGCATCGGTCGCGAGGCGCAATATGGTCACTACAAGCGCGCTCAGGAGGAGAGACTGTTCGAAGAGTTTAAGCTTCGTGCAGTGGCGCTGGTTAATGATCCGAAGTGGACAGATTGGGATTGGCTAGCATACGCTCAGCACCTAGGGGTCCCAACACGACTGTTAGATTGGACGACGAGCCCGCTGGTCGCTCTATTCTTCGCTCTCGAGCCGGATCAGGAAGAGGGCGAGGAAGAAGATAGAGTCATCTATGGGGTCAAATATTCGCGCTATATCCACGAAGTCGAACGTCACGCGGAGGGACCATTTGCGAATGCGAGCGAGGGTCGGTTCACTCCGGCGCTCGCATTCGATCGAATCCGTGCTCAAAGAGGGCTATTTACAATTCATCCGGACCCGACCAAGATTTTTTGGCGCGAGGGCATCCGCAGCTTACTAATTGACAAATCGATGGTGACGGACTTCCGAAAGCGATTGTTCAAATACGGGTTCGACCATTGGCATATATATCCGGATGTGCACGGCCTTGGGCAGCAGCTAAAGTGGCAGCTCAAGTACAAGGTCGGCCTAGGAAGTCTTTTCATGGATAAAAAGCGCTGAGCGTGAAGTCTCTCCGGATCGTGTCCTACCGATTGGCTGTACGCAAGTGTTCCTGGATCCGTCTGGAATGCGGACTGACATGAATCTCGACCAACTAAAGAAGAAGGGTCCAGGATGCAGACTGAAATTGGTGAGCGGGGTCACGGTATCTGGTGGAGCGGCGGTCAAGATCAGTGATGGACGGGCGCCGTCGACGTTTGCGGCGCCGGCGCCGGGTTATTCAGGTGTCGGTGTCGGAGCGGCGGATCAGCGAGCGGCTGC
>CAZWSD010000138.1:0-7947 GCA_964636535.1 uncultured Acidobacterium sp.
TCACGCATACCGGAATGTATATCGGCCACGGAAAGTTCATTGACGCCACAACCCACGACCGTCCTGTGATTCAAATTGACAAGTTGAATCAGTATTGGCGCAAGAAGCTGATGGCCGAACGAAGAGTAAGGCCATGAGCGGTAGGCTTCCATCAAAACGGGCGGGGGAGCAGGATCCGGCTCGGCGCCCGCCAGAGGAAGCGTTTCCATCTCCTTGCGAGCCAAAAGGCAGCAGCGTCAGCACAGAGATTGTTCGCCTCAACCTGCGCCATACCTGGACGACCACGATGTCGGCCAGCGATTGGCGAGACACCTTGTTTGTCCGCTATCTCCATGACGGAATAGAAGGCGTGGGCGAAGGCGCTCCAATCGTTACCTACAACGAGAGTGCCGAAAGCGCCCGCGCGGCGGTCGATACCGTGCTTCCACTGCTGCAGGCTTCTCACCCAATGCGGTTTGAAAAAGTGATGTCGCAGGTCGGAGCCCGTGTTCAGGGCGAGTGGGCGGCCAGGTCGGCCATCGACATCGCGCTGATGGACTGGGTGGGCAAAAAACTCGCTATCCCTCTCTACCAGTATTTTGGGCTGGATGAGGAGGATACGCCCGTCACTTCCTTTTCGATTGGAATCGCCGCGCCCGATATCACGCGCCAGAAGGTGCGCGAAGCGGAAGAATACGCGGTGCTCAAAATCAAGGTCGGTTTGGATACCGATGAGCAGACGATTGCAGCGGTGCGTAGCGTTACCCAGAAGCCGCTCCGCGTGGACGCGAACCAGGGTTGGACCAACCGCGAACTGGCTGCGCGCAGGATTGACTGGCTCGCAAAACAGGGTGTGGAGTTTGTGGAGCAGCCGATGCCTGCCAGGCAACTTGAGGATATGCACTGGCTGCGCCAGCGCTCCAGTCTGCCACTGATGGCAGATGAATCCTGTCGCCATCCCTCCGATATACCCGGGCTGGTGGGCGCCTTTGATGCCGTGAACATCAAGCTGGACAAGGCAGGAGGCATGGGCAACGCGTACCTGATGATTCAAATGGCGCGTGCGCTCGGATTCAAAACAATGCTGGGATGCATGGTCTCCAGTTCCTGCGCGATCACTGCCGCAGCTCACCTTTCCCCGCTGGCCGATTATGCCGATCTGGACGGCAACCTGCTCGTCGCGAATGATCCCTGCAGAGGCGTCACGGTGGAAGATGGAAGGCTTCTGCTTCCGCGCCGGCCCGGGCTCGGCCTGCTTCCGGCCTGAAGTCGATCTCCCGCGGTGCCGACTGCACCTCGGCCTTCCCCATCGTAAGTGACGGGCGAATCACTTCAGCAATGCGTTCTTCATCATGATGGGAGTGCGCTTGAAGCCGCGGGTGAGAATCGCCAGATAGACAATCCCGATTCCCATCCAGATAAACCCCGCGAATTTGGCCTCTTTGCTCAGATTCATCCAGATATAACCGCACACAAGAGCGCCGGCCAACGGAAACAGCAGATTGTAAAGCAGCGCCCGCCCGGAGCGCTGCTTTTGCTGGACCCAGTAGTGCTGAACCACCGACAGGTTCACGAGAATGAAACCGACGAAAGCACCGAAGTTGAGCGTCTCCACCGCGATCTGGTAACTGGTCATCAGCGCTGCAACCAGCAGAGCCGCGGATGTGATGTAAATGGCCCGCGTCGGCGTGCCAAAGCGCGGGTGGAGGCGCCCAAACATGGAGTGCGGAATCACTCCGTCACGCCCCATGGCAAACAGCAGGCGCGACGACCCAGCCTGGCCGGTCAGCGCGCACGAGACATTGGCGATAAGCAGTATGGCCGTCAAAATCAGGAACATGATTTGGCCGCCGATACGAAGGCCGACGTCGAGGATCGCCGTGTCGATATGCTGCAGAAAACCCGGATAATCGGGCCAGGCCAGCGCGGCGAAGTAAACCGTCACCACGCAGATTCCGGTCTGGATGATGCAGACCATCACCGTCGAAAACGCGATGTCCCTCTTCGGATTGATGCTGTCTTCCGATAGCGTCGAAATGGCGTCGAAACCAATATAGGAGAGCGCCGCGATCGACGCGCCCAGCATGATAGGGCTCACGGAAAAGTGGTGTGGCGGGTAAAGGCCCGACGCCGAAACCAGCGCCCCCGCCCCATGCCGCGCCGCGACGTAGCGGATGGCCAGGCCGATAAAGAGGACCACCGATGCCGACATCACCACCATCATGGCCGTATTCGCCCGTGCCAGGGTGCGGATGCCGACCACATTCACGAGGGTGATTCCAGCCGTCAGAACGATCACCCACACAAAATACGGAACACCCGGTACAAGACGAGCGGCAGTGACCGCCGGATAAATAATGCTGATCAGCGGAAGGAGGAAATAATCCAGAATCATGGCCCAGCCGGCAAGGAAGCCCACATACGGGTTAAATGCTTGCTGAACGAAGGTGTAGGTGGAACCGGCCGAAGGATAGACGGTGGCCATTTTGCCGTAACTCGCGGCCGTGAACAGCATCGCCACCATGGCCACCAGATAGCTCAGCGCGGCCTGCCCGTGCGAAACCGTCTGGACGATGCCGTAAACCGGATAGACGGCCGTGGGGCCAACGATCACCAGGCCGAACAGAATCAGATCGCGGCGCCGCAACACCCGCCGGATTACGTCTTTGCCCGATGCCTGCGGCGCGTGAGCCTCGATCGATTCACTCATTCCTGGTTCCTTGATGCCATCCCTGGATGCGCCGAGCCAAGTGCCTTCTGGGGCACGCCCAAGAGCGCCTCGGGACGGAAATGCCTGATCGCAGCAAATGAGTGCGGCTGGGCGCGCCCCATCCACTCCATGAACATGCGGTGTGTTGGGGTATTATTCGTGCTGCTGCTTTCGAAAGTCAAGGCAGAAGCATGGTTCGGTTTGCCAGCCAATCCAGGGAAAAGTCAGCCACCGCGCATTGCCTCGATGAGGCGCCTGGTCGATGTCCGTCGCTGAATCTTCCCAAATGCCCTCCAGGCCGGGCCGGGACCAAGCGACGAAGGCCGCTCATGGTGCGGATGGCGAAGAACGAGGCGGAAATGCCATGCACAATCGATAGGCGCACAACGTATACTGCCTGCAGCCGTAATCGAAGCAGGGGGGGATTGTGATGCGTGAGCGAATGACTCGCCGCAGGTTGTTGCAACTGACAGGGGTGAGCGGAGCCGCGGCATTGAGCATGCCGGCGCTGGGAATGGCCGGCGCGGGGAATGGATCCAATGCAGCGGGCGAGTTCCCGATGCAGCGGAAGCTGGGATTGCTGCCGATGCCGAAAGTGTCTCCCGCCGCCGAGGCGCTGCTCGACGAAATCGAGGAGCGCGGAAGCCATTTCTTTTACGACGAGGCAGGACTCAGGACCGGCCAGGTACGCGACCACGCATCGGCGGAAGGCAAGGCAAAGAATCATGTGGCCAGTATTGCCGCTACGGGATTTGGGCTCACGGCGCTATGCATCGCGCATAAACGCGGCTATCTGCCGGCTGCCAGGTGCGAGCAGCGGGTCGAGATGACGCTGCGATTCCTCGTGGAGCAATGCCCGCACGTGCATGGATTTCTCTACCACTTCATCAACACTGAGACGGCCGCGCGCGAATACAAGTGCGAGGTGTCGTCCATCGATACCGCGCTGCTGCTTTGCGGCGTGCTGACCGCGCGGCAGTATTTTGCCGAGAATCACCGCATCGCGAAGTATGCCACCCAGTTCTATGAGCGTGTGGACTGGCAATGGATGATGAACGGCGGCGATACGCTGTCAATGGGATGGCATCCGGAGACTGGATTCATCAAAGCGCGTTGGAACATCTATTCCGAGCTGATGGCGATGTGCCTCATGGCGATCGGCTCGCCCACCCACGCCGTACCGGCCAGCATGTGGGATAAGATTGAGCGGCCGCGGCTGAATTACGGCGGCATTGACTACATCACGAACATGCACGCGCCGCTGTTCATCCACCAATATGCGCATGCCTGGGTGGATTTTCGCGGGCAGCGGGACAAGTATGCGAATTACTTCACCAACTCGATTAAGGCGACGCGCGCGCATCAGTTGTGGTGCCTTGTAGAAGGGCGCAAGTTCCCCTGGATGGACGAAAATCTCTGGGGCATTACGGCGTCCGATTCCCGAGCGGGATACAGCGTGTGGGGAGGGCCGCCCACGATGGGCGATGTGGACGGGACGGTTGTTCCGACCGCGTGCGGCGGATCGCTGGTATTTTTGCCCGACGAGTGTGCGCACGTGCTGATGCACATGCGGCAGAAGTATCCGAAGAGTTGGACGCGGTATGGATTCGTGGATGCTTTTCAGCCACAGGCCGGTTGGTACGCCTCCGATGTGCTGGGAATTGACCAGGGCCCGATGGTGCTGATGGCGGAGAATCTGCGCACCGGATTCGTCTGGGAGTATTTCATGCGGAATCGCGAGATTGGCCACGCGATGCGCGCCGTTGGATTCCGTCCCGATCCGGACGCCGACCTTCAAGTGCTATAGGAGCTACTTTGCCGGGCGCACCGGCCTTTCCGGCTGGCGCGCGGTGGAGTGGCGCTGCATGAAGGTTGGCGTGACGAGGATGGACTGCGGCGCGGACGCGGGGTTGCCGTCGCGTATCAGGCGCAGCAGATGCACCGCCGCCGTACTGCCCATGTCATAGAGCGGCTGCCGCACCGTGGTGAGGCTGGGCCGAATGGTAGCAGAGGCAGGAATGTCGTCAAAGCCAACGACTGACACGTCGCGAGGGACGTGGAGACCGGCCTCGTGCAGCGCTGCAATGGCGCCCATGGCGGAAACGTCATTGAAGGAAAAGATGGCGGTGAAGGGCCTGTCACGCGCGATGAGCGCGCGCGTCGCCTGGTGACCGGGTTCTGGGCCCGGCACCACGCCTTCAAGCTGCACGACCAGCTGCGGGTCGATGGCAATGTCCAGTTCGACGCAGACCTTGCGGATGGCGTTCCAGCGGGCGGCGGTGTCGGAGCTGAAACTTTGGCCTTTGATGAAGGCTATGCGGCGGTGGCCGAGAGCGGAAAGGTGATTGAGTGCGTAGCGCGCGGCGGTGAGATGATCAAGCTCGATGGCGACAACGCCTTTGCGATGCTTGTGGCTCGAAACGGCGACGACCGGCACCGGGAGATCGTCCTCAATGGGTGTATCGACCGCAATGATGCCCTCCACCGCACGAGACAGCAGCAGGCGCGGGTAGCCCTTGAGCAGATCGGGGCGGTGGCGGTGACTGACGACGAAATAGAAGTACTTTTCCTGCAGAAGGGCGTCTTCAATACCCCCCAGCACGGCGGAGGCATAACCCTCGCTGATTTCAGGAACGATGACCCCGACGGTGAAGCTGCGCTTGTTGCGGAGCTGTCGGGCGACGGCGTTGGGCTCGTAATTGAACAGGGCCGCGGCCTGAAGAATCCGCTTCTGGGTTTCAGGCGCAATGCGGTACTCGTCGCCGGCGTCATTCATCACGCGGGATACGGTGCTTTGCGAGAGTCCCAGGTGAGCCGCGAGATCCTTCAGTTTGACACTGCCCTGGGAGTGAACCTTGGTTGACAGTGGAGAAACTGGGCGTTCTTTTGGGTCCTTCTTCATGCTGATTGCCTTCGTGCCGCCAACGCGTTGCGGGTCGAACTCCAGCCTATCAGCAGAAGCGCGTGCAATTTGCGACTATCCAAATCTACGCGCACCCCGCCAACTTCTGATGATCTACGCCGCTAGGCGTTGAAGCAACTCCTGCTCGAGGGAGATCGGCTGTGACCATGCCTGATCGGCGGAGGCGGAGATCAGAGCGATTTGCTCCTGGGTCGCCATTTTGCAGCAGCCACTTGACAGCCGTGTCTCAAAGCGAGCAACATCCTTACCGTAGCACAACCGTTTGCGCATATTTGCGCAAACGGTTGTGCTTAGGTAACAGCAGTTTACGCGGCAGCCCGGCGCACAATAGAAGCCGCACAGAGTAAGACGGTGTGCCCCGGGGTTTCTTTGAGGAATTTGATCAGGAGGTCAGGTATGAGGAAAGATTTATTTGATCTGCGCATCCGCACGAAATACGTGCCGGCGATCGCAGAGGCCATAGGCACTACGCTCAAACGCGCGGTACCGGCAGCGGGTCTGCTGGTGCTGGTGATGCTGGCAATGACGCCCAATCTGCAGGCACAGTTCCGGGCATCGCTGCGCGGCACCGTCACAGACCCCTCGGGCGCCGTCATTCCAGGCGCGAGCGTCACGCTGACGGATAAGCAGACCAGCCAGGTAAGGAAGGCCACGTCAAACGCGAGCGGCGTTTACACCTTCAACTTTCTGCCGCCCGATCATTTCGAGTTGACGGTGGAACACCCCGGATTCCAGAAGAAGCAGATTAGCGATCTGGTCATTATTCCGGATCAGGCCAACGCTTTGAATGTGGCCCTGGCAGTAGGGCAGGTCCAGCAGACGGTGACGGTTTCCGGCGTGACGTCGGCGCTGAACACCGATTCAGCAACAATTTCGCAGACCCTTACCAGCAACCAAATTCAGCATTTGCCCGCCTTTGACCGCAACGTCTTTGCCCTGGCCGAGCTCACGCCAGGTGTTTTTGGCGACGCATCGCAGGGCGCTGGCGGCGGATCCTACGGCCTGCCCGGCAATCAGGGTCCAGGCGGACCAGGAACCCAGCAAGCCGGCATCTTCCAGACGGAAAACGGCCCGCAGATTCAGGCCCAGGGCGGGCAGTATGAGACGAACGGTATCTCCATCGACGGCATCAACACCAACAGCGCGGTGTGGGGCGGCACAACCGTAATTACCCCCAGCCTGGATTCCGTGCAAAGCATGAAGGTCGTTTCCAACGACTACAACGCGGCGAACGGACGCTTCAGCGGCGCGCAGATTGACGTAACCACCAAAGGCGGCACGAATCACCTGCATGGGAGCTTATTCCTCAAGGCGGCCAGGCCGGGCTTGAATGCCTACCAGGCGTGGAATGGCCCATCCTCCGCGACCACCTCGGGCACGCCCGCGCAGCGCAACCTGCACCGGGACGCAACCCAAATGAACAACTACGGCGGCAGTCTGGGCGGACCGCTCTGGAAAAACAAGATATTCGCCTTCTTCAACTGGGAGAGCGCTCCACTCTCCTCATCGAATCCCACCTCGGGATGGTACGAGACGCCGCAATTCGCGGCTCTCCCAGGCGGACCCATTGCAACCAAATACCTCACCTATCCCGGCGAGGCGCCCGCCAACGCGACCCTGGTTCCCCAAACCTGCGCCGAGGCTGGTTTGACCGAGGGTGTGAACTGCGTACAGGAAAGCGGCGGACTCAACGTCGGATCGCCGATCACCACCGGCATTGGAAATCAGGATCTCACTTACGGTGGCAACTCCACCACGCCCGGAGTGGGCGGCGGCCTCAGCAATGTTCCTGACATCGCTCTCTACTCCACTACCGCGCCGTCAAGCAATGTAAACAACCAGTACAACGGCCGCCTCGACGCGAATATTACGTCAAAAGATCACCTGACCTTCACGATCTACTGGGTGCCGGTTTCATCCACCTTCTATAACGGACCGGCCAGGGCCGCCAACCTGTGGCATCACACGCAGGTGAACGATGCCTTTACCCTGCTCTGGCTGCACACCTTCTCCCCAACGCTGATCAACCAGGCGCGGGCCAATGCGGCCGGGTGGCGCTGGAATGAGGTTGCCAGCAACCCGCAGGAGCCATTCGGGCTGCCGCAGGACAACATCGACAACATCGGCGGCGCCGGTGTTCAGTTCTTCGGGGCGCCGGGCCCGAGCCACTTTGACCAATGGACCTACAGCTACAGTGACACCCTGACCAAGACGATCGGCAACCAGAACATCAATGTCGGCGGCGAGCTAACCCGGTTGTATTACCTCAATGACGCGGTTTATGCCGCGCGCCCGCAGTTCAACTTTCATAACATGTGGGATTTCCTCAACGATG
>CAZWSD010000139.1:0-7921 GCA_964636535.1 uncultured Acidobacterium sp.
TGATGACGGTGGCCGGCATTTGAGAACGGTGGACGACAGAGAGGGGAAAAGTGAAGCCGCGTCGCGAGGACGCGGCCTGGTGGGCGGCGCAGGAATCACCCGCTGTGTTATTTTTCGCGGGCGACTTCAGCTTGCGCATGGTCGAGCATGGCGAAGAGGTCGTTGAAGTTGGTCACTTGGGCATAATTCTTGCCCTGACTGTAGTCGTTGGTGACGACCCAGACGGTTGGGGTGTAGTGGACCCCCATACGGTCGCCGAGGGCCTGCTGGGCCTTGACCTGAGCGGCAAATTTGCCCTGCGGGTCGACGACAAAGGGCAGCGCGATGCCGTGCATGCTGGCGAATTTCTGGGTCCAGTTGCGGAGGTCAGCCTTGGTTTCAATCTGCGGCTGATTGGCGTAGATGAAGTTCCGGTACTGATCCGCGATGGTGATGCTCTTGGCGGCGAACCAGTGGGCGTAGACGGCCGCCGGGAAGGCCCAGTTGTGCTGCGGGAGCGGGAAGTCGTAGTGAATCCAGGGCACGTGATACTTGGCGACGGCGTCCATGATAATGGGGTTGTCATGGCCGCAGACGGGACATTCGAGGTCCTGAAATTCGACGATGGCGATTTTGGCGCCCGGAGGCGGTTTCAGGACGGAGGTATCGCGAACCTGAATCGGGGTTTCGAACTGGGCAAAGGCAAGAGACGTGCTCAATAGAACGGGAATGAGGAGGGCCTTGGCAAGGCGCTGTCGCAACATGGACATATGGTATCGCGTAGACCTGCAAACTGGAATATGCTGAGAACTTCGTACAGATTTAGACGAATCCCCAAGGAGAAAGTGAATGCGTTATGTTCTGGTAGTTCTGGCGGCGGCGGGGGTGGTGGTTTCTGCGTTTGCGCTGCAAGCCCATTATTCCACCCATTACCTGGAACTGCCTTGCGACATTAATTCGCGGTGGAGCTGCGGGCTGGTAAACCACAGCCGGTATGCGGAGGTTTTGGGGGTTCCGGTGGCGCTGATCGGGATTCTGGGCTACTCGTTGCTGGGGGTGGTGGCGTGGTTTCGGCTGCGGCTGCAGTTCATGGCGTTATCGATCATCGCGCTCGGGATTGCGCTTCACTTTACCTATATTGAGGCCAATGTGCTGCAGATGTGGTGCCTCTACTGCGTGATTTCTCAAGGAATTATCGCGTTGTTGACGGCGCTGTCGATTGGCTGGTGGATTACCTGCCGATGCCGGAAGCCAGCGACTCCGAGCCAGGCAGCATGAGCGGATTGCAAGGGGAAGGCATCGGTCTGGAGGCGAGGCGGCTGACAGGATGTTGCCGGCCATGATGGCAGGGATAGAGACGGTCGTGCGCAGAGGGGCGGGGGATGATGGGTTTGGGCCCGGCGGTGCGGCCGAGCATTTGCATTGGATAGAATGAGCGAAGTTGCGGAAGGCACATTCCGTGGAAGAGGTCAAGGCGGAGCGGCCGTGGTTTGAGAGTGGATTTTCGGGTAATTTATCTGCTGATGTGGCTGGCTTTGCCGGGGCGGGCGGCGACGAGCCTGCCGAAGCCGGTGGGCTATGTGAACGATTTTGCGCATGTGATGTCGCCAAAGACGATTGCGGAGCTGGACCGGATTTGCGGAAAGGTGGAACGGGCGACGCGCGACCGCATCGATGTGGTGACGGTGACGACGACGGGCGGCGAGCCGATTGAGCAATACGCGGCCGGGTTGCAGCAGGCATGGCGGAGAAACAGTCGCGAGGCGATGGTGTTAGTTGCGGTGGGGCAGCGGCAGCGCTGGATTGCGGCAGAGAGCGGGCTGGCGACGGTGCTGCCTGCGGTGAAACTGGAGGAAATCAGCGGGCAGATGGTGCCGATGCTTCGGAATAACGATTATGACGGGGCCATGCAGCTGGCGGTGAATGAACTGGCAGCGAAAATGTCCGCAAGCGCAGACGCGAAGATGAATCTTCGGCTTCCGTGGGGAGCGCGCCTCGCGGTTGTTCCGGCAGGGGCCGGGTGGTTGAGCCGGTTGATGTGGGGGCTTGGCGCGCTGATGTTCGCATCTTTCGGTGTTTGGGCGTATGCGTCGAAGCTGGGCGAGAGCGTGCGGCAAATGCTGGGGAGACGAATGAGGAGAGAACGGCAATGATGCGTCGGAGCCTGTGGATTGGGTCCGGAGTGGCGGTGGTGGTGATCATGGCGGGGCTGCTGGTGTACGGGAGCTATATTTCGGCGCAATACCAGATGGAAGCGCTGAAGACGTCAGCGCGTGAGCAGTGGGTGCAATTGAACGGGTCGCTCCACCGTTGGGCGGAAGTTGCGCCGCAGGTGGAGGCGGCAGTATCACCGGCGGCGACGCAGAATGGGGCGGCACTGGAGGAGCTGGCGAGCGCGCGGAAGAAGCTGCTGCAAGCGCGCGATCCGCAGGCCCTGACCGATGCCGGCCGGTTTTTGAATCAAGCTTTGAATGCGGTTATGGCGATAGGTTTGAGTGAGCCCAAATTGCAGAACGACGTTAAGTTCCGGGCTGCGCGGGAGCGGCTTCGGACGATGGGGGTGAGGATCGCGCAGGATCGGGAGCGGTACAACGAGAGTTTGCGGGACTACGACCTGTTTGTGGGGGAGTTTCCTAACAGCATTTGGGCGAAGATTGCCGGGTATAAGCCAGATCACCGATTTTTTCCAAGGTTTGCGGGCGAGAGTTAGATGGCCGAGGGGCAGCACGGGGCGGGCCGCTCTAGTAAGCTAAAAGTATGCTGGATTTAGCATTTGTTCGCGCCAATCTGGAGCTGGTGGAAGCCAAGCTGCGCACTCGCGGTGCGAACGCCGCCGATGTGCTGGCTGATTTCCGCTCGCTGGACGGGGAGCGTCGCGAGCGCATTACCGAAGCCGAAGGCCTGAAGGCGACACGCAGAAAGCTGAGCGATGAGATTGCCGTTTTGCGGCGCGCGCGTCAAGATGCCTCGTCGCTGATGGAAGAGACAAAGCGGCTGAAGGCGCGGATCGACGAGCTGGAGAGCGCGTCGACAGAGGACGTGCTTGGCGAGCGGATGGCGCGGGTGCCGAATCTGCCGTATGACGAGGTACCGGTGGGCGCGAGCGCCGATGACAACGTGGAAGTGAAGCGCTGGGGGCAGGCGAGGGAGCTTGGGTTTGCTCCGAAGCCGCACTGGGAGATCGGCGAGCAGCTTGGGATCCTGGACCTGGAGCGCGCGGCGAAGATCTCAGGCGCGCGATTTGCGGTGTACTGGGGAGCAGGCGCGCGGCTGGAGCGGGCGCTGGGCCAGTTCATGCTGGACTTGCACACGCGCGAGCACGGCTACACGGAGGTGCTGCCGCCCTTGATGGTAAACAGCCGGTCGTTGTTTGGCACCGGGAATCTGCCGAAGTTCGCGGAAGATCTGTTTCGGTGCGAGGACGGCGAGGCATACAAGTCAGGCGAATACCGGGAGAATGACCACTGGCTGATTCCGACAGCGGAGGTTCCGGTGACGAACCTATTTGGGGGCGAGACGCTGGACGAGAGCGAGCTGACGACATCGCTGGTTGCATATACATCGTGCTTCCGGTCCGAGGCGGGTTCGTATGGGAAGGATGTTCGGGGGATTATCCGGCAGCACCAGTTCCAGAAGGTGGAGTTGGTGAAGTTTACGCGGCCGGAGGACAGCGCGGCAGAGCACGAGGCTCTGACGCGGAATGCGGAGAGTGTGTTGGAGCGGCTGGGGCTGCCATATCGGCGGATGCTGCTTTGCACTGGGGATATGGGGTTCGGTTCTGCGAAGACGTATGACCTGGAGGTGTGGCTACCGGGGCAGCAGTTGTACCGGGAGATTTCTTCCTGTTCGAATTTTGATGCGTTTCAAGCGCGACGGGCAGGGATTCGGTACCGGCCGAAGGGACAGTCGAAGTCCGCCTACGTGCATACGCTGAATGGCAGCGGGCTGGCGATTGGGCGGACCTGGCTGGCGGTTCTGGAGAACTATCAGCAGGCCGACGGTTCGGTGCGGGTGCCGGATGCGTTGATACCCTACATGGGGACAGATGTGATTGAACCGCGCGGCGCGGCGCAAGGAGCGAAATAACGTGGGCCTGGGACGCACCCTGAAGAACTACGTGTTCTGGACGTATGAACGCGGCAGCATTCCCTACGACATCATGGTGACGGTGATTCTTGCGTTCATCTTTGTCACTCCGCACCTTTGGCACTACGGAGACCAGCCGCAGCTTCCGCAGCAGACGCGACGGAGCATTGTGGTGCATGCGCGGGCGGACGGCTCGCTGATTTTCGATATACCCGCATCCCGAGTGACGAGTGGACCGTCCAATGCAGTACAGCCGCAACTGGAACAGGAAGTTCGGGAGATTTCCGGGGCGGTGACGGTGGACCGGGTTGAGGCGGTGAAGGATTCGACGGGGCACGTGACGGGCTATAAGGTGTGGGCCCACCGCTAAGGTTGGACGGAGACAGGACTGCATGAAGAAACTGTGGGTGGTTTGCCTGATTGTAATGTTGGCGGTGGCTCCGGCGCCGGTCCTTGCCCAGAGCGGACAGAGCGCGCAACTGGGCAAGGTATTGGACCAGATGAATGCGGCGTCGGTGAAGTTTCGCAGCGCCGCGGCCAGCTTTAACGCAGATATGTACACGGCCGTAGTGCAGCAGCATGAGGAGCAGGGTGGGACGATTGCTGTCCGGAAGGTGCGGTCGTCGGCGGAGATGAAGCTGCACGTTACGAGCGAGGGTGGTCAGGCGACAAGCCGGGAGCTGCTGTACAAGGATGGGGCGCTGGATTACTACGAACCGAATCTAAAGCAGGAGACGATCTTCAAGGCGGGCAAGAATCGGCAGACTTACGAGAGCCTTTTGACGATTGGGTTTGGCGGCAGCGGTCGCGAGTTGATGGCCGACTGGCAGGTGACCTTTGAGGGGATGGAGACGATGGATGGGGTGAAGGTCGCGAAGTTGAATCTGGTGTCAAAGAGCCCCACCGTGCGGGACAATTTCAGCCATATCCTGATGTGGATTGATCCGGCACGGTCGATTGCCTATAAGCAGGAATTCTTTATGTCCTCAGGGGATACGCGCACGGTGACATACTCGGATATCCGTTACAACGCGCCGCTTGCGGATTCGGTTTTTCGGATTCAGGTAGCACCGGGAACGCGGCGGATTGTGAAGTAGGGCGGTCAAAGGGGGGTATTTTGGCAGATTTGAGCGAAAATTCGGGGTCGCGCGTCGGTTAGTCAATCCCTCTCCCAGGAGATTCAGTGATCCGGCTTCAAAGTGTGCTCACGCGCTTCCGCAGGCCAAGTGCGGTAGGATAAGCGCGGGACCACTGATAACAGAATGAAACAGGTTTTTTACGATCCTCAGCGGAAACGCTGGAAGCGCTTCCGTCGGGCACTGGATATCGCCGCGGTCCTTCTGACGGTGGTACTGATCGTGTTTGCGGTGAGCGCCTATCGCAGCGCGGCGCTGCCGGAGTTGCTGCTGCCCTCGCTGAAGCCGAATTACAAGGCGCTACCCTCGAAGCAGCGGCAGAAGGAATTGCGGCGGGCATTGCGGGTGCAGGACAGACAGAGGCGCCGGCACCTGAAGCGCAGGGCATCGGAGGTGGTTTTAAACCAGAACCAGCCGATTCGCGCGGCGTTCTACGAGAATGATCAGGAAAGCTACTCGTCGCTGATTGCGCACGTTCACCAGATCGACATGTTGTTCCCGGACTGGCTGCACGTGGTGGGCGCGAATGGGAACCTGATGAGCGTGACGAGTGAGTATCCGGTGCAGTTTTACCGGGTGGTGGATAAGTCGGGGATTCATCCGGTCGACCCCCAGATGAAGGTGGAGCGAGTGATCGCGGCGGCCAAGGAGGGGACGGAGATCTTCCCGATGCTGAACGATTACAACGCGCAGACACAGGACTGGGACGGTGATGCGGCGGGTGAGATGCTGCGGAATCGAGAGGCACGCCATTGGCTGCGAGTGCAGGTGGACCGGTTCCTGGGGGCGAATCCGCACTATCACGGGATTTGCCTTGACCTGGAAGACCTTCCGGACAACGACATGGGGCGCTATGCGGAGTGGGTGGGGGAAGTTTACCGCGATCTGCATGCAAAGAACCTGCGTGTGTATGTGACGGTTGCGGTGGGTACGCCGGCGGGGATTCTGCGCCGGCTCGCCGCCAGCAGTGACGGCGTCATCTTGATGGATTACGACGAGCACGAAATCGGGAGCGGGCCTGGGCCGATCGCGGGCGAGAGCTGGTTTGAAGACAACCTGTCGCGTGTGATCAGCATTGTGCCGCGCGACAAGATTATCTGCGCGATCGGCAATTATGCCTATAACTGGGCGCTTCCGCTGGCGCAGAAGGGAAAGCAGGCTTCGCATCACGTGCTGTGGGCGACGGATTTGTCTGTTCAGGACGCGTGGCAACTCGCCGATGACGCGGGGGCGGATGTTCACTTGTACGGCGATGAGTTGAATCCTTACTTTGCCTACGACGATGAGGATACGCACGAGCGGCACGTAGTGTGGTTTCTGGATGGAGTGACCGCGCTGAATGAGATGCGGGCCGCGCGCGATATGGGGATCAGGACCTTTGCGCTGTGGCGGCTCGGGATTGAGGATCCGTCGATCTGGTCGATATGGGATAACCCGTCGGCGGCCAACGCTCCAGAGAAACTGGAGACCGTGCAACCGGGCGCGGATGTGGACGTGGACGCCGAAGATACTGAAGGTGCTGAATAAGTATCACGTGAAGGCAACCTTCATGGTGATCGGCGAAGAAGCGGTGAATAACACGGGAATTATCAAGCAGGAGTATCGGGATGGTATGGAGATTGGGAACCATACTTATACGCATCCTGATATCAGCCTGATTTCGCGCCGTGAAGTGAAATTGCAACTGAACCTGACGGAGCGGTTGTTCGCGGCCGAACTGGGGGTGGATCCGCTTTACTTCCGGCCGCCGTATTCGATTGACCAGAATCCTGACACGAATGATGAAGCCGCTCCGGCGTATTTTGTCCAGAAGATGGGCTACATTGTGGTGGGCGACCAGATTGACACCAACGACTGGAACGAGCACCCTCGCAAGTCGCCGCAGCAGATTACCGACAGCGTTCTGAGCCAGTTGCAGCAGATGAAGACGACGCGGTGGATGCGCGGCAGCATCATCCTGATGCACGACGGCGGGGGGAACCGGTCGGCGACGGTGGCGGCGCTGCCGCAGTTGATAACGACGCTGCGGGCCAGGGGCTACAAGTTTGTGCAGGTGTCGGATCTGATCGGCAAGACGCGCTCGGAGGTGATGCCGCCAATCAAACGGTCGCAGGTGTGGCAGGCGCACATAGATGCAATTGCATTCTTTTTTATCGGGTTCTTTTACCGAATGCTGATCGTGATTTTCTTTGTGGGCGATGCGCTGATGTGCGGTCGGCTAGTTATCATCGGCATTTTTGCACTGATTGATCGCATGCGTGAGCGCAAGATACCGCCGGGCAGATATGAGCCGCGGGTGGCAGTGCTGATTCCGGCGTACAACGAAGAAAAGGTGATTGTTCGGACGATTCGTTCGGTGCTGAATTCGGATTATTCGGATCTGCATGTTGTGGTGGTGGACGATGGGTCAACGGATCGGACCTATCAGGTGGCTTGCGAGTCGTACGCGCGCGAAATCGCGGAAGGTAAAGTGACGGTGTTGAGCAAGCCGAACGGGGGCAAGGCACAGGCGCTGAATTACGGGTTGGAACACGTCAAGGAAGAGGTGTATATCGGCATTGACGCGGATACGGTTATCGCGGTGGATGCGGTGAGGATGCTGGTGCGGCACTTTGCCGATCCAAAAGTTGGGGCTGTGGCTGGTAATGCCAAGGTTGGCAATCGCGTGAACCTGTGGACGCGGTGGCAGGCGCTTGAGTACATCACGGGCCAGAATTTTG
>CAZWSD010000140.1:0-7892 GCA_964636535.1 uncultured Acidobacterium sp.
CCCGCTTCTTCCGTCTGTCCTCGGCTCCCAACTTCCGATAGAATCCGTGGCAAATGCAGGAATCGCCTTCCATCCCCTACACCCTCATCGACAACAAGCTGCGAACCTCCGGCACTATTACCAAATTCCCCTTCACCTGCGGCCGCCTGCCCAGCAGCGACCTCGTCCTCAGCCGCCCCTACGTCTCGCGAAAACACGCCCAGATCGCCTTTGAAAACGGCGCTTACACCCTCGTTGATCTCGGCAGCCGCCACGGCACCTATCTCAACGGAAAACTCATCAAAGACCGCGCTCCCCTCCGCGAAGGCGACATCCTGGCCTTTGGCACCCTCTCCGGTCCCGCCCTCCACTTCGGCATCAGCGCCGTCTCCTCCACCTCCACCATCCGGGACATCATCCACCAGATGCCCGACCTCGCCACCGGAAACACTTCCATCGAAAAACTCCGCTGGTTCTTCGATGCGGCCCGAAAGCTAACCGGCGAAGGCGGCATGGACCAGATCCTCGCCGCCCTCCTTGAAACCACCCTCGAACTCACTCAGGTCGAACGCGGCTTCGTCTTCCTCTGCTCCCCCTCCGGCGAACTCCAGCTCGCCATGGCCCGCAGCCGCGAAGGCGCCCCCATCACCGACGACGCAACCGTCTCCCACGGCGCCATCCGCGAAGCCCTCAAAACCGCAGGCGAATTCATCGTTACCGATACCCTCAGCGCCGGCCAGCCCTCCGAGAGCATCATCGCCCACAACATTCGCAGTGTCATCTGCATTCCCCTCAGACGCCACCGCGGCTCCGGTTCCGATCGCGAATCCCAGATCCTCGGACTCCTCTACCTCGACAGCCGCATCCGCGCCGGCGCCCTCTCTGACGTCGACAGCAACCTCCTGCGCGCCATCGCCACCGATGCCGCCGCGCTCATCGACAACGCCCAACTCGCCCTCTCCGAGGAAAACGACCGCCTCTACCGCGAAGAACTCAACGTCGCCGCCTCCATCCAAAGCAACATCATGACGGCCAAACTCCCATCCGTCCCCTTCGCCGAAATCGCCGCCCGCTCCATCCCCTGCCGCGAAATCGGCGGCGACTTCTTCCTCGCCATCGCAGACGACGAACTCCTCTCCGTCGCCGTCGCCGACGTCGCCGGCAAGGGCGTCTCCGCCGCCATCCTCGCCTCCACCATGCAGGGCATGATGTACGCGCAACTGCTCTCCCGCCAACCCCTCGACGCCATGGCGGCCGCCGTCAATCGCTACATCTGCGAAAAAAACATCGGCCAATATGCCACCATGGCCGTCGTCCGCCTCCACCCCGATGGCCGCGCCGAGTACATCAACTGCGGCCACGTGCCTCCCTTCGTCTGCTCCCAGTCAAGCCCCCAGCCCGGTTCTCTCCGCCTCACCGAATCCAACCTCCCCGTCGGCATGGTCGACCGCGCCGAATTCCTCGTCGGCCATATCCAACTCCAGCCCGGCTGCCGCCTCGTCATCGTCACCGATGGCGTCACCGAAGCACGCGACTCCAACGGCGCCTTCTTCGGCGAAGAACGCGTCGCCCAGTCCATCGCACGCAACGAAACCCTCGACCAGCTCTTCGAACAGGTCCAGACCTTCTCCCAGTCCACCGAACACGACGACGACTGCACCATCCTTCAGCTCACCTACTCCGGCTGACCCCGCGCGCCACCCCCTAAATCCTCGCCGGCCCGCAACAATCGCAGCCAAAACTGCCCTCCCCGCCGCAATACCCATCCCGGCAGGCTCCGCCTGCCCACATGCACCGCCAGCAGCTCGCTGAAAAACTCCGGCCGCTCCTCAAATACCTCCAGCACCCGCGCCTCCAGCCCCGGAAACCGGTCCATCAGCAGCAACAACTCCGCCATCCGGTGCGGCAATCGCCCTATCCTGCGGTGCATCCGTTCATAAATCTCCAGATCCCCCCGCGCCACCGCCTCCGCCAGCGCCTCCGCCTCAAGAAAACAGCCCGCCAGACCCTCCCCCGTCACCGCGTCCACCGACCCCGATGCATCCCCAATCAATGCCACTCCGCCCCGCTCCACCTCCCGCAAAATCCGCGTCGCCGAAACCGCGCCTCGCTGTCCCGACGCCGCCTGCGCACCCCCAACCCGCTCCCCAATCGCCGGAAACAATCCCAGCCACTCCCTCACTTCCCGATGCGCCGCCCGCCCCACAAACGCCACGCACACGCACTCCTCGCCCACCGGCGTCACATACGCCTGCCCCCCTTCGGCCCAGTGCACCTCCACCAGGTCGCTCCAAGGTGCCACCCGGTAATGCACCCGCAGCCCAAACCGCTGCTTCTCCACCCGGCAGGCCTCCATGCCCGCCCAGCCCCGCACCTGAGACGACTGTCCATCGGCTCCCACCAGGTAACGGAATCGCAGCTCCTCCCCCTCCAACAGCGCCAGATTCGGACCCACCGGCTGGCAGCGCCTCCCCCATAACATCTCCACCCCGCACGCCTCGGCTCGCTCCACCAGCCGCGCGTGCAGCCGCAACCGCCGCACCCCCAGCCCGCTCGCCCCCGGAAATCGCGCCGCCGCCTCCCGCCGCTCGTCCACAAATCGAATCCCGTGAAACGGTACCCCGTCCCCCGCGCCCATCTCCACGCCCAACCGCCGCAGCGCGGCCAACGCCCCGGGCATCAGACCCTCTCCGCACGCCTTGTCAATTGGCGGCCAAAGCGCTTCCACCACGGTCACGTCCACGCCCCGCTGCCGCAGCGCAATCCCCGCCGATAACCCCGCCGGACCTCCGCCCAGCACCAGCACCTCGGTCGCTGTTCTCATCACTGACTCAACAGTCTACCGCCCCACCCCCTTCTTCCCCGCCTCCGGCTTCGCCTCCCCCACCGCATTCGCCCCCGGCGCCGCGCCTCCATCCGGCTTCACCGTCAGGTAATGCACAATAATCGACACCCGCCGGTTCGACGGATCAAACGGCTTGTCCGGCAGACGAAGATGATTCGCCCCATACCCCCGCACCTCCGCCACCTGCCCCATCCTCAGTCCGCTGGCCTGCATCAGCCTCCGCGCCGCATTCGCCCGGTCCGCTGAAAGATCCCAGTTCGTGTACCCATCATCGCTCTTGTACGGCTTCGCATCCGTGTAACCCTCAATCGAGATCCGGTTCCGAACCTGCCCCAGTTGCCGGGCCAGCAGCGTCAAGATCTCCTTCCCGCTCACGCTCACCTTCGCGCTCCCGTTGTGGAAGAACATCCCGTTCTTGGTCTCCATCAGTTCGATCCGTAGTCCCTCCGGCGTCAACGTCACCTGGATCTGGTGCTGCAACGGCTTCAGCTCCGTCTGCTTCTGCATCGCCTGCTCGATCGCCTGCTTCAGATCCTGAATATTCCGCAGCTTCCACGAAAGACTCTCCGTCGCCCCGTTCCGGTCCGTCCCCGTCTCCGCCGAGTCGCTCAGCGGATTCCGAAAGTATCCGGCCACCGCCTGCTTCACCTGCGGCGTTGAGCTCATCAGCCACAGCACGATAAACAGCGACATCATCGCCGTCACAAAATCCGCGTAGGCCACCTTCCACGCTCCCCCGTGGTGCCCCCCATGCCCGGACTTCTTCCGGATCACGATAATCGGCCGCTGCTGCTTGCTCATGCCTGCGCCGCCGCCTCGGCCCCGGCCTCTCCGCCGCTCTTGGCCGGCTCGCCCCGGTACGCGGCCTCCACCTCGGCAAAGCTCGGTCGCACATGCGACGGTATCGCGCGACGGCCCGCCTCAATCGCCAGCACCGGCGGCTGCCCCTTCAAGTACGACACCAGCACGATCCGCATCATGTACAGAAAATCGTGCTCCTCGTCCACCAGCTTGTTCAGGTGCGCCCCCAGCGGGCCCACAAACCCGTAGCACATCAGGATCCCCAGAAACGTCCCCACCAGCGCCGCCGCCACGTGATGACCAATCTCCGACGGCGGCCCGCTCAGCGCTCCCATCGTGATCACCACCCCCAGCACCGCCGCCACTATCCCAAGCCCCGGCAGAGAGTCCGCCACCGTCATCAGCGCGCTGATCGGCTGCATCGCCCCATGGTGATGCACCTCAATGTCCCGCTCGATCATCTGGTCCAGGTCAAACACATCCACGCTCCCCGAAATCGCCATCCGCAGCGTGTCGCACACAAAATCCCGGTGATGATGGTCCTTCAGAAACTTCGGATACGCCTTGAAAAGCTCGCTCTCCTGGGGCGTCTCGATGTCCGGCTCGATGCCCAGCATCCCCAGCCGACGCGACTTGTTGAAAAGCTCGTACAGCATCTTCAGCGTGCTCACATACGTGTCTTTCCCATACGCCGACTTGCCCAGAACCTTCGGAATTCCCCCGAATATCCCCTTCACCACCCGCACCGGGTTCGCGATCAGAAGCGTCCCCACCGCCGCGCCCAAAATGATGATCAGCTCCGATGGTTGCACCAGCACCATCAGCGGTCCCTTCTCCATCAGGAACCCGCCCAGCACCGCCCCAATCACGATCAGGATGCCAACTATCACCAGCATGCAGCGCTCGCCCCTCTCCCGGCCCATACGGCCGCGCCCTCATCCCAAAGCCGCCCACCCCGCCGCAACCTGCCAACGCGCCGCGGCCTGCCATCCCCGCCCGAACCAACAAGGGCCGCGGAGGATCGGCGGCCCTGAGGGAATAGCCGTCTGTGCTTTTATCGGCGCTCGTAAATGAGGCTTGAATCGGGGCGATTCCACGCACAAGCGTGCCCAGGGTAACCCTGCCCCAAAGCGATAACTCTACCGTCCATCCAACTCCGGGCTCCCCAGACTCTGTCCGCAGCCAGCACCCGGCCGCACGACCAGCAGGCAGCAACGGCCCGCACGATCCTCAAAACCCGTATAGCAATCCCGAAATCGATGCAGAACCACCGGAAGCCAACCAACCCTCCCCGGGCATCGCCTCCAGTCAGTCTCAAAATATCCCGCCAGCCGCATCCCGGCCAGCCACCAACGACCACCCCCGCCTTACTGCCCGCCTGCCGGACCAACCTCGCGCCCGCTCCCGCTCTCCCCGCAGCCCTCCTCATCCAGCGGCAGCCGCACAACAAACTCCGTCCTGCCCGGACGCGACTCAAACGATATCTTCCCCCCGTACTGCCCCGTCACAATACGGTACGCAATGTCCAGCCCCAGGCCCGTCCCCACTCCCACCGGCTTCGTCGTATAAAACGGCTCGAATATATGACGCTGCGCATTCTCCGCAATCCCCGCGCCGCCATCCTCAATCGCCACCCATACTGACCCGCCCTCGCTCCAGGTCCGCACCGTCACCTGCGTCCCCGCCGGCGCCGCATCCACCGCGTTGTCCAGCAGATTCGTCCATACCTGGTTCAGACCCCGCCCGCACGTCCGTATCTTCGGCAAACCCGCCGCAAACTGCTTGTCCACCGTCACGCCCTTGTGCCGGAATTTGTGCCCCAGGATCGTCAGCGTGCTCTGCAGGCCCACATGGATATCCACCTCGTGCAGCGTGCTCTTGTCCTCGTACGCATACCGCTTCACCGCCAGCACCAGGTCGATCACCCGCGTCAGGCTTTCCTCAATTGTAGCCAGAGACTGCATGCTCGACGCAAATCCCTGCAGCCACTGGATCGTACCCGCCAGCGTCTCGGCCGCAAAGCTCTCCTGCGCGCACTCGATGTCCTTCCGCCTCCACCCCGCCTCCACCAGCATCGGCGCCAGCTTCCACGACTCCTGCACCCCCAGCTTCGTCAGCCACTCGCTCAACTCCTCTTCCGCGTCCGACTCCTCCAGCGAACTGGCCGGCTTCGGCCGCAGATGCATCAATACGTCATGCTGCAGGTGCCGCATGCACTGCATCTGCTCCTCGTCCAACTGCATCTGGCCCAGCCGCAGGCTGATCTCAGGCAGCGTCTGCAGCGTCTCCCGCAGTTGCCCCGCCGCCCGCCGCGCCGCGCTTCCAGGATTGTTCAACTCATGCATCAGACCGGCCGCCAGCATCCCCAGAGACACCAGCTTCTCCCGCTGCAGTTGCAGCGCGTTATACGAGCCCAACCGGTGCGCCATGTTCTGCAATATCGTCTGCCGCACCCCCGCGCAACGGCTCATCAGCCGCCAGAACGCCTCCCCCTCGATCCGAATCAACCGGCTCGCTTCCACCGCGTGCGCCGTCGCCCGTACCGATGGCGCCCCGCCCAGCAGCGCCACTTCCCCAAAACTCTCCCCGCTCGTAAAATGCGCCACCAGCGTCCGCGATCCATCCTGCTCTAGCTTCAGTATCTGGATCTCCCCCTCGATCAGCACCCAGAATGAAATTCCATGCTCATCCCGGTTGTAAAAATCCGACCCCCTCCCGACTCGCAGCTCCTCCGCGTCCCCAATGCACGCCGCATCCTCCGCCCTCAGCTCCGAAAAACCTCGGATCCCTCGCAGCAGCGGATACAACTCCGCATTGCGGATCGCTAATACTTCGATTCCTGGATTTGGTTGACTCCCCATCGCTCCCGTCTAATACCGCGCCAGGTACTGATGCACAAACTGGACTGCGATTGCTCCTTCCCCAACCGCGGTCGCCGCCCGCTTCACCGATCCGTGACGCACATCTCCGGCCGCAAATATCCCCGCCGTGCTCGTCTCCAGAAGATACGGCTCTCGCTCTTCCTTCCACATTCCCGCCGCCACGGCCCGCTCGCGCATATCCGGCCCCGTCAGCACAAACCCATTCGAGTCCCGCATCACACTACCCGGAACCCAGTCCGTCTGCGGCGCCGCTCCGATAAAAATGAACAACGCCGAGGCCGGCCTTACCGCTTCGCCCTCCGGGCCTCTCAGCCGCACGCTCTCCAGCCGATCCACCCCGCAGGCCTCCAGCACCTCGGTATGTGTTTCCACAACTATATTGGATGTCCCCGCAATCTGATCGATTAAGTATTTCGACATGCTCTGCTCAAGGGAAGACGCCCGCACCAGCATCGTTACCTTCCGCGCAAACTTTGCAAAATGCATCGCCGCCTGCCCCGCCGAATTCGCGCCCCCCACCACGTATACCTCCTCATCCATGCAAGACCGCGCCTCCACCAGCGCCGCCCCGTAATACACCCCCTTGCCCGTCAGCTCCGCAACCCCCTTCGCCTCCAGCTTCCGGTAACGCACCCCCATCGCGAGCAGACATACCCGGCAGCTCACCTCCCGCCCATCCGCCATCTGCACATACCGGTAATCACCCTCCCCCCGGATCCCCGTCGCCTGCTGCGTCAAAAACTCCGCCCCAAATCGCGTCGCCTGCACGTGCGCCCGCCGCGCCAGGTCCGCACCCGTGATCCCCGACGGAAATCCCAGATAATTCTCAATCCGCGAACTGCTCCCCGCCTGCCCACCCGGCGCATCCGGCTCCAGGATCAACGTGCTCAACCCCTCTGACGCCGCATACACCGCCGCACCCAGTCCCGCCGGACCCGCCCCCACCACCACCAGGTCGTAATACTCCGCGCTCGCCTGCGTCCGCAAACCCACCTTCGCCGCCAGCTCCGACAGGCTCGGCTGCACCAGCGCCACCCCGTCCGCGCACAACACCACCGGCAACCGCCGGTCGTCCAGTCCATGCTGCACCAGCAGCCGCGACGCTTGCGCGTCCCGCTCCGGATCCATCCACTGATAAGGTATCTGGTTCCGCGATAAAAAATTCCTCACCTCGTGGTCCTGCAATGACCAGCGCGGTCCAATTACCTGCACGCCCTCAAACGGAGCTCGGTAACCTTGCTTCCAGGTGACCAAAAGATCGTCGATCACCGGGTACAACTGCTGCTCCGGCGGATCCCACGGCTTCGTCAGGTAATAGTGGATCCGCGCCGAATTGATCGCACGGATCGCAGCCTCCGTGTCCGCATATGCCGTCAGCAATACCC
>CAZWSD010000141.1:0-7875 GCA_964636535.1 uncultured Acidobacterium sp.
GAACTGGTTGTAGACCTCGTGGTGGAACTGGACTTCCTGGGACTTGACGAAGGTTCCGAGGAGGCGCGGGCAGCGGTCCGCCGAGGCCTGCTTGAGGTCGGCGAAGCGAGCCTTGACGTCTTCCCCGAGGAGCTTTGTGGTCCAAGTGGAGTTGCGGAAGTTTTCGAGCGCGGAGTAGATATTGTCCGGGAGGTAGCGCTCGGCCTGGCGTAAGTTGGCGATTTTGGCGGTTTCGCCTTGCAAGCCAGCCTTGAAGATGGAGTAGAGGACGAGGTAGGGGTTCGCGTCCGGTGCGACGGAGCGGACTTCGACGCGCGAAGACTTCTCGTTGCCGATGGGGATGCGGACCATGGAGCCGCGGTCGACGGCCGAAGCCTTGATCTGGTTGGGTGCTTCGAAGTGGGGGTCGAGACGGCGGTATGCGTTGACGCTGGAGTTGAGCAGCAGACAGATGTCGTTGGCATGGGTGAGGATGCGATCCACGAACTGCCAGGCCGAGGCGGCGAGTTTTTCTTCGCCCTTGGGATCCCAGAAGAGGTTCTTTCCGCCTTTGCTGATGGAAAGGTTGGTGTGCATGCCGCTACCATTGACGCCGACGACCGGTTTGGGCAGGAAGGATGCGCTGAGGCCCATGCGGGTGGCTACCTGGCGGCAGACGAGCTTGTAGATCTGGATCTGGTCGGCGGCGGCGAGGACTTCTCCGTAACCGTAGTTGATCTCAAACTGGGAGGGCGCGACTTCGGGGTGGTCCTTTTCGTTCTCAAAGCCCATGGCGCGGAGGACTTCGGCGGTGGTGTCGATGAAGGTGCGCAGAGGGTCGCCCGGCAGCGAGTGGTAGTAGCCGCCTGTGTTGACGTACTCGAATCGGTGGGTTTCGGGAAATCTACGTTCGGCGTCGACGCCGCTGAAGAGGAAGCCCTCGATCTCATTGGCGGCGTTGAGGGTGTAACCTTCCTTCTCGAACATTTCAGTGGCGAATGTCTTGAGGACGCTGCGGATGTCGCCGGAGTACGGGGCGCCGTTCTTGTCGATGACTTCGCCGAAGACGAGAACCTTGCCGGGGCCAAAGATGTCAGCCGGGGCGAGATAGAAGGCGCTCCAATCGATGCCGAGGCGGAGGTCGCTCTCGCGCTGGGCGGTGAAGCCGCGAATCGAGGAGCCGTCGAAGGTGAGGTTGTCGTAGCTTTTGACGAGGAACTTCTTGTCGTAGTCGAGCATGTGGAGGCGGCCTTCGAGGTCGCTGAAGAGGACGGTGACGGCCTTGATGCCCTTGTGGTCAGTGAGGAACTTGAGCCGCTCTTCCTGGAGCTTTTCCGGAGCAACGCGGTTGCGGCGGTCGTGCTTCGCCTTGAGGTTGAGTTCTTCCAGCTCTTCATAGGGCAGGGCCAGGAAATTACGGAGTTCTGTGGACATGCGTCTCCTCGAATCGATGTGGATGTAGGTCTCCCGTCCCAGCCAAGGGCCGGGCTAGTGTTACTACAGATTGAAGCTGGAAGACTTACTGCGATCAGAGTATCGCGAAAGGCAGGATGCGTGGGGCAGGAAAATGGATTTGGGAGGGGAAATGGAGGAAAGTTGGGTGTGTGGCGCCGGTGAGCGAGGGGAATCGCACTAGGGGTGGTGCGAAATTTGGAGGAACAACAGTGGGGAAGACAGATGCCGGCGGGGATATGCTCGGAGTGTGGCGACCCACCGCATTGAGTCGATTGTGCTGAAGAGCTGGCCCCTGCATGAGGCGGACCTGGTGGTGTCATTGCTGACCCGCGAGGCTGGGAAGGTGAAGGGGGTTGCGAAGTCGGGGCTGAAGTCGCGGCGGCGCTTCGGGGGCGCGCTGGAGCCGATGACGCATGTGCTGGCGAGCTACGCGGAAAAGGCGGGGCAGGAGCTGGTGCGGCTGGATGCCTGCGAGATTGTGGCATCGCCGCTCTCGGATGAGATGGATTATGGGCGGGCGGCGGCGCTGGCGTTTTATACCGAGGTGCTGGAAGAGGCGCTGCCGGACCGCGATCCGCAGGATGCGATTTTTCGTCTGACGCTGGCGGTGCTGGCGTACACCCGCAAGGGACATATATGGATGCCGGTGACCTATTTTTCGTTGTGGATTCCGCGGCTGCTGGGCTGGTTGCCGGAGCTGAGCCGTTGCAGGGATTGCGGGGAGCCGCTGATGGGGCACGCCGGGTATTTTCATCCGGAGATGGATGGGCTGGTGTGCGAGTCACACAAGGCGATGGGGGCGAGGGTGATAAGCGCGGAGAGCCTGCTGGTGGCGCAGAGGATGTTCAAGCAGCCGGTGGCGAAGTTCGCGGCCAGCGAGGGCGAGGCGGCGTGGCCGGCGAGCCGGGCGGCGGATTTGCGGCGGTTTGCGACGCAGGCGCTGGAGCGGCACCTGGAGCGGCGGCTGCGGTCGGTGGAGGCGCTGCGGCGGTTGGCAAAGGCGTGAGCGTGCGCGGAGGACAGAGGTGGTCATACGGAGTGGGGAGAATCTGTAGAATCGAAGCAATATCCAAGTTGATGGAGTGACGGTAGCCAGGTGGCCTCAGCCTTGAAGAACCAGATATCGAAGCAGTCTTTGACCTTTCAGGAAGTCCTGTTGCGCCTGCAGAGCTACTGGGCGGAGCGCGGATGCGTGTTGCAGCAGCCTTATGACATAGAGGTGGGCGCGGGAACGATGTCTCCGGACACGTTTTTGCGCGTGCTGGGACCGGAGCCGATCAATATTGCGTATGCACAGCCCTCGCGGCGGCCGGCAGATGGGCGTTATGGGGAGAATCCCAACCGGCTGTACAAGCATTTGCAACTGCAGGTGATCTTGAAGCCGCCGCCGGGGGATATTCAGGATTTGTACCTGGCCTCGCTGGAGGCGATTGGGATTGACCTGCGCGAGCACGATATCAAGTTTGAAGAAGACAACTGGGAGTGGCCGGTGGGCGGCGCCTGGGGTGTGGGCTGGCAGGTGATGCTGGACGGGCTGGAGATCACACAGTTCACGTACTTCCAGCAATGCGGCGGGATGGATCTGGATCCAATTTCGGGCGAGATTACCTACGGATTGGAGCGTTTGACGGCGTTTCTGCAGGATGTGGATTCGATTTACGAGATTGTGTGGGCACGCGATCCGCGGACGGGCCGGGAAGTAAGATACGGCGAGATTCGGCTGCAGGAGGAGTTGCAGCTTTCGGTCTACAACTTTGAGGCGGCGGATGTGAGCAAGCTGTGGGAGCACCTGCGGATGTACGAAGCCGAGTGCCAGGAGCTGCTGGGGAGTTTTCACGAGACATTCTCAAAGAAGGCGGAAAGAGAATCCGAGCGCCACGAGAAAAAGCACGATCACGTGGTGCACTCGGATGGGGCTGTTCCGGCGGCGGAGGATTTGAAACAGCAACTGCGACGTTTTCCGGTGCTGGGGGCGTATGAGCTTTGTTTGAAGTGCTCGCACCTGTTTAACCTGCTGGATGCGCGGGGCGCAATCTCAGTGACGGAGCGCGTGGCAGTGATGGCGAGGATTCGCGCGATGGTGGTGGGCGTGGCCAAGGCATACAGGCAGCAGAGCGTGGGCCTTTCCGCTTAAGAATTGGCGCCTGGCGGCGCGGCAGTGCGAAAACAGCGCGGACAGCGCGAAAGAGATGAAATGGCTGACTTTCTATTTGAGATAGGACTGGAAGAGATGCCCGCGCGGATGATTGCGGCAGCTGAGGATGAGCTGGCGCGGCGGGTGTTTGAGCTATTGACGCGGGAGCAGTTGCTGGAGCCCGGGCAGGAAGCGCAGAGCTATTCGACACCGCGCAGGCTGGCGGTGCTGGTGAGCGGCGTGCGCGAAGCGCAGGCGGACTTGGAAGAGCACCTGACGGGTCCGGCGTGGAATATTGCGTTCAAGGATGGCGAGCCAGGACCGGCGGCGCAGGCGTTTGCGAAAAAAGCAGGCGTGGCGGTTACAAATCTCAAGAAAGTGCAGACGCCGAAGGGCGAGTACGTAGGTGCGAGCACGGTGCGCAAGGGGCGCACGGCGGCGGAGATTCTGACAGAGCAGTTGCCGAAGGAGATTTCGGCGATCTATTGGCCAAAGAATATGTACTGGCGCGCGGGCAAGCCGGAGCGGTTTGTGCGGCCGGTGCAGTGGATGGTGGCGCTGCTGGGCGAGCAGGTAATACCGGTGGAGTTTGCCGGAGTGAGGGCGGGGCGCGCGACGTTTGGACATCGCATTCTGCACGGGAATGAGCAGGTGGAGATTGCGAAGCCGGTGGATTACCTGAAGACGCTGGAGTCGGCCAAAGTGCTGGCGGATGTGGAGACGCGGCGGCAGAAGATTCGCAAGGCGCTGGACCATGCGACACGGAAAATTGAAGGCGCATTGTGGCGCGAAGATGAGCCGCTGGTGGATACGGTGACGCATTTGACGGAGTGGCCCGCGGTACTGCTGGGCGGCTTTGAGCGCGAGTACCTGGAGCTGCCGGAAGAGGTGCTGGTGACGGTGATGCGTGATCACCAGAAATATTTTGCGGTGGAAGATGCGAAGGGCAAGCTGGCGCCGTATTTTCTGACGGTGCTGAATACGGAGCCGGGCGATGAGGCGGCGGAGATTATCCGGCATGGAAACGAGCGCGTGTTGCGAGCGCGGTTTAACGATGCGCGGTTTTTCTGGCGGGTGGACCAGAAGATTTCGCTGGCGGATCGCGTGGATATGCTGCAGTCGGTGACGTTTCACAAAGAGCTGGGGAGTTATTTGGACAAGACGCAGGCGAATCGCGAAGTTGCGAAGCAGCTTGCTGGCCTTGTGAAACAGCAGGGTACTGCGGTGGATGAGGCGGGATTGTTGCGCGCAGTGGATTTGGCGAAGACGGATCTGACTACTGAGCTGGTGAAGGAATTTACTGAGTTGCAGGGGCAGGTTGGCGGTCTGTATGCGCGCGCGCAGGGTGAAGGCGAGGACGTGGCGCAGGCGATTTACTGGCAGTATTCGCCGGCGTCGATGGAGGATGCGATTCCTCCGACGGTGGATGGGCAGCTGCTGGGTTTGGCGGATCGGATTGCGACGATTACGCAGATGTTTGGGATTGGGCTTGAGCCTACGGGGTCGAAGGACCCTTACGCGCTGCGACGCGCGGCGAATGCCGTGGTGAAGATTCTGGCGGAAGGCCAGGTGAAGCTGACGTTGGGCGATCTGCTGGGAGCAGGCGCCGATGCGAAGGTGCAGGCATTTCTGAAGGAGCGTGTGGAGTTTTATCTGCGGGATGTGAAGGGCTTCCGGTATGACGTGGCGAATGCGGTGCTGGCGGCGGAGATTTACAACACTGATGGCACGCTGCGGTCGCGTGGGTATGACGATGTGCGCAATGCCATAGAACGAGCGAAGGCCGTAAGCGCAATGCGAGGGTCAGAAGATTTTGAGGCAATAGCGGCGGCGTTTAAACGGATGAAGAATATTGTTCTACAGGCGGAGGACAAGGGGTTGTTCAAATTTGTTCCTGGAACTGGGGCGAATTCGTCTCTCCTGAAAGAACCTGCTGAACAGAATTTGTACAGAAGAGCTTTTGAGATTGGCTCTGAGTTCCAAAATTTAAGAGAAACTCGCGAATACCGGGAGGCCCTTGAGCATATGGCTACTCTTCGTCCGGATGTAGATCAGTTTTTCGAGGAGATCATGGTCATGGTCGATGACGAAGTTGTTAGAGATAACCGCCTCACGATGATTGCTCAAATGCTACATGCATTCTTCTACATTGCGGATTTTTCGGAGATTGTTGCGGGCTGATTGCACGGGAGGGTGTGATGGCGCTGGAGTTTACGACCTCGTATCTAGGAGATGCGCTTGGTGTGTTTCGCCAGTATAAGAAGCTGGCCGAGCGCGCGATGGAGCAGGTGACGGATGAGCAGTTGTTTTTGGCTGTGAATGAGGAGTCGAATTCTATTGCCGTGATTGTGAAGCACATGGCAGGGAATATGCGGTCGCGGTGGACGGATTTTTTGACCTCGGATGGGGAAAAGGCAAATCGTAACCGTGACAGTGAGTTTATTGATCCACCGGGGACGCGGGCCGAGCTGATGAAGATATGGGACGAGGGGTGGGCGTGTCTGTTTGGCGCGCTGGAGCCGCTGCGCGAGGAGGATTTGCCGCGGACGATCACGATTCGGGGCGAGGAGCACTCGGTGATGCAGGCGGTGAATCGGCAGATGGCGCACTATCCGTATCATGTGGGGCAGATTGTGCTGCTGGCGAAGCAGTTTGCGGATGAGAACTGGACGGCGTTGACGGTTCCGAGGAATAAGTCCTCGGAGTTTAATCGCAAAGTACAGACAGGCGAGGCGAGCCAGCGTTAGGCGTGGAGGTTGTGGGTGTCACAAGAGTTGTGGACCAGCGTTGAGGAGTATGTGGATGGGTTGCTGATTCCGGCGGACCCGGTTCTGGAGGCTGCGCGGAAGGCCAGTGAAGACGCAGGCTTGCCGGTGATTGCGGTGACGGCGAGCCAGGGACGTCTGCTGCATCTGCTGGCGAAGATGCTGGGTGCGCGGCAAATTCTGGAGATTGGGACGCTGGGCGGTTACAGCGCGATATGGATGGCGCGGGCGCTACCTGCTGACGGGCGGCTGGTGACGCTGGAGTTTGAGCCGAAACATTTTGCCGTGGCACGGGAGAACATTGCGCTGGCGGGAATGAGCGATCGCGTGGATCAGCGGCTGGGCGCGGCTCTGGATACGCTGCCGTTGCTGGAAGCGGAGGATGCGGGTCCGTTTGATTTTGTGTTTATCGACGCGGACAAGGAGAACTGCGCGCCATATTTTGACTGGGCGGTGCGGTTGTCGCGGCCGGGCACGGTGATCGTAGTGGACAACGTGATTCGCGATGGTGAGGTTGCGAACGCGAAGACGGCTGACCCGCTGGTCGCGGGGATACGGCGCTTCAACGAGGCAGTGGCGGCGGAGCCGCGCGTATCGGCGACGACGGTACAGACGGTTGGGAGCAAGGGCTACGACGGATTTACGCTGATTCGTATGAACGATTAGGGAGTAATCACCGCTGCGCCGTTGATTACGTCATGCTCGATGGCGGCGAGTGCTTCGTTGGCCTGATCGAGCGCAAAGACGCGGGTGCGCGGAGTGATGCCGATTTCCATGGCGAGGGCGATGAAGTCTTTTGCGTCCTGACGGGTCATGTTGGCGACGCTGCGCAACTGGCGCTCGCCCCAGAGCAGCGAGTCGTAGTCGAAGGCTGGGATGCCGTCGAGATGAATGGCATTGATGGCGACGATGCCGCCTTTGCGGAGGGCGCTGAGCGCCGCGACGACGACGGCGCCAACGGGCGCGAAGGTGACGGCGGAGTCGAGCGGAACGGGAGGCTTGTCAGTGGCGTCGCCGACCCAGACTGCGCCAAGGTCGCGGGCGAGCTGGCGGTGCTCTTCGCCGCGCGTGGCCACGTAGACTTCGCAATTCCAGTGACGGAGCACTTCGATGGCGAGGTGAGCGGATGCTCCAAAGCCGTACAGGCCGACGCGGTCACCGGGCTGGACGGCCGCGACACGCAGGCTGCGAAAGCCGATGATTCCGGCGCAGAGCAACGGCGCGAGTGCTGTTGCGGAGCGGTCGTCCGGCAGGTCGAAGCAGAAATTAGCGCGGACTACGGCGTACTCGGCATAACCGCCGTTGACTGAGTATCCTGTAAACACGGGGTGGTCGCAGAGGTTTTCGAGTCCTTTGCGGCAAAGCGGGCAGTCGCCGTCGACGCCGCCCATCCATGAGGCGCCGACGCGCGCTTTGGGTTTGAAGCGATTGACGCCTTTGCCGACGCGCTCAATTCGTCCGACGATTTGATGGCCTGGAATGATGGAGTCGTGTTGCGGCTTGAGGTCACCTGTGGCGATGTGTAGGTCGGTTCGGCAGACG
>CAZWSD010000142.1:0-6478 GCA_964636535.1 uncultured Acidobacterium sp.
TGCTGGATTGCGTTTGTGATGGTGTTTTTCACCTTCTCGACGACGCAGGAATACTATTCCATGCCGATTTATCCCGCGGCGGCGCTGCTGATCGGTTCGGCGCTGCTGGTGGAGAACAAGGCCAAGCTCTGGGGAACGCGCGCCATCACGGTAATTTGCGCGATCTGCGCGATTTCCGCGGTGGGAATTCTGGTGGCGGTACGGCATGTACCGACGCCGGGCGATATATCGCACGCGCTGGTGCGGCATCCGACCGCGTACAAGCTGTCGCTGGGGCACATGGAAGACCTGACGCTGGATTCGTTCGCGTATCTGCGGTTTCCGCTGGGGATGGCGGCGGTGGCCTTCCTGATTGGGGTGGTAAGCACGCTTCGCGCGACATGGAAGAAGAGCTACCTGGGCGTGGCTCTGATGATGGTGGTGTTCTTCCAGGCGGCGCACGTGGCGATGGCTACCTTTGACCCCTACATGTCGTCGCGCCCGCTGATCCGCACGCTGCAGGCTTCTCCCAAGGGCAAGTTGATGATCGACCACCACTATTACTTCTTCTCGTCGCTGTTCTTCTACACCGACCGCAAGGCGTTGATGTTGAACGGACGGTACATGAACCTGGTCTACGGGTCGTACTCGCCGCGGACGGAAGATCCGTTTATCGACAACACGCAGTTCCAGCAGATGTGGAAGCAGTCGCAGCGCTGGTACATGTTTGCCAAGAAGTCACAGGTGGAGGATCTGGTGTCGCTGGTGGGCGCCGATCACCTGTATATTCTGGACCGGGCGGGCGACAAGGTGCTGTTTACCAACGAAGCGGTGCCGGGCAGGGCGGTGGAATTTCCAACCGCGGCGGAGTTTGCGCAGCAGTAAGTACGGCGTGGGAAAAGGCTAAGTTTCCACTCAATCAGGACTGAACCGTCATTGGCTGATTGGGTGGGGACTTGTCTGCCGAAGCTTCTCATCCCATCCCTGCGTCTATTGATACCTCAACAGGAATGACCGAAGCGCGGCCCGGGCTTGAATTCCGCCCTCCCCGGGGAAGACATTGAAGCGCTCTTCTTGGCGACGATCACCCTTTTACGGATCCCCAACATACTCTATGGCCCTCTTTACATTTTCGGGGGGGGTACATTTAGATGGGTTTCGTCCTAGTTGATACACCTACCCCACATTGCAGAGAAATGAGACAGCGTACCTGCTGGTTATATAAGAGTACGAACTAATGTGTTTCAGCTCAGAAACGGCCCTTCTTCTTGCTGCATTTCCATTCGAAACTCATACCCAGGCAAGGTTTCGTGACCGGGCTGCAGCCATGGGGCGATTGCAGTCATCTTATAAAGCAGGAGATGCGTGTTGCACGTTCCACGTTCGTATCTTCCCCGCCTATGCCTGGGCAGCCAGCTCGCTCCCGGCTTTCTTCCCCAAGATATTCACCCGCTTTCCGCGCACATCAAGTTGACGGAAAACTGTCAGGCGCGGTGCGTGAGCTGCGACTACTGGAAGACAAGTTGGAAGGATGGAATCAGCACGGAACGTGCCATTCGCCTCATCGATGAAATTGCAGAACTGGGCATCGGCACGTTGCGCCTGACCGGCGGCGAACCGCTGATCCGCAAAGACCTGTTTGACGTGCTGGGGCGGTCGCGCGCGAGAGATATCGGGCGCGTGATCCTGCAAACCAATGGGCTTCTGCTGAAGCGCTTCCACCAGCAGATGAATGCCTCGCCGATCACGCACGTGAATGTATCGATCGACGGCATGCGTGAAACCAATGACCACATTCGCGGCGTGGAGGGGTATTTCGACTTGGCCGTGGAGGGAATCCAGGCGCTGCGGGACAAGAAAGTGTCCTTTACCGTGACGCTGAATGGCATTTCGGCAGCAGAACTGGACGAACTGGCAAACGTGGCGCGCGGTCTGGGAGCAGGGGTCGGGTACAACATCCTGAGCCGGAATCTTTTCTTTCTGGCGAATGCCGACCTGGTGACATTGTGGCCGGAGAAGGACCGAGCTGCAGTACTCGAAGGATTCGTGCGCGATGGCATGAGACGGCCGGAGTTCGAAGTGGAATACCTGCGGAAGTATTACAGCCACGAGGCGCTGGACGAGCCGCCCTGCGTGCTCGGATACCTCCAGGTGTTTGTGCTGTCGAACGGCGACGTGCTGACGGGGTGCTACCCGCTGCCGCCGGTGGGCAACATTGTGCGGAGCAGCCTGCGCGAGGTGCTGGCATCAGAGGCTTACCGGAAGCAGGCAGCGGCGATGGTGCGTCGCGAGTGCCGGGGCTGCACCTGCGGGGTAGAGTCGTCGCTGGCGATGAAGCACGCCTTTGCCAGCGGGTTTTACGAGCTTGGCCGGTTGATGCGGGGCGAGAAATAGAGTATTTCCCCGATTGGCACGGCCCGAAAAGAGAATCCCGGCGCAGGTTTTCCGTGAAGAAAAGCCGCGCTCGGTTGAAGGCGAGAAATTCAAGGTAACCGGGGAAATGTTCTGGAGGCGCGGCAGTTCATCGTTCAACCTGCTGGGCGGAGCCGGCCATCGCGCCATCGGATCGCGAGGGAACCAGTTGTCCGTTGACGATGACGTAGTCGTGTCCGCGCCAGCGAATGGTGCGGCGGAAGAAGCTGGCGGCCCAGATGGCGGCGGCCACGGCGTCCCATAGCGGCACCATGAGGAGCTGCATCCAGAGGCCGCGCTGGCGGAGTCCGACACCGCCGACGATGAGAGTGAGCAGGGCGCGAACCAGCAAGTAGGTGAAGAGAAAGCTGAGCGCGATGACGGGGCGCGGCGCGAGGGCAATCGCCAGCAGAGTCCAGGGCAGGCCAAGCGTGAAGATGAGGCCCAGGTGGCCGGCGGGGCGCATGTGGCGCATGACGGTCATCCAGCGGAGGCGCTTAAAGAAGAGCTCGCCGAAGGATTGGAAATCGGGAACGGTATTGACGACGTAGGGCAGCAGGATGACTTCCCTGCCCTGCTCGGCAATGAGCCGGCCGATGAGGAGATCGTCGGCGGGACGGTTTTCGATCGCGGCGTAGCCGCCGAACTCGCGCAGGTTAGAGACGCGGGTGGCGATGGTGGGGCCGAGTGCGAACTTGATGCCGTCGAGTTCTTTGGCGACAAAGAGGCCTGGGTAGAAGTCAGAGAGCATGCCGGCTTCCTGGAGGTTCTGAACCCAGGTGGATTTTTGAGCAGCGACGCGGTCCGGGGCGTAGAGGCATGTCACCGCGCCTACGTTGGGATCGGCCAGGGGAGCGATGAGGCGGCGAAGATAGCAGGGCTCGACGCGGACGTCACTGTCATTGATGACGAGATACTCGTGAGCGGCGTCGTCGGTAAGGCGGGCCAGCTTGGCGCACTTGTCATTGGTGGCTTCGCGCCCAGAGCCGATGACCGTGCGGATTTTCACGTCGGGGAAGTCGGATGCGATGCGCTGGATGACGGGGAGGGCGGGATCGGAGGTGTCGCCGACGCAGAAGAGGACTTCGTATTCGGGATAGTCGAGGCGGCAGAAACTGGCAAAGTTCTGGTAGGCATCGGGGTCGAGCCCGCGTACGGGTTTCAGGATGCTGACGGGAGGGAGAAATTCGCCCGAAGAGGGTGACCGCTGGGGCTTCTGATCGGCAAAAAAGCGAATGGAGCTGAAAAGGGCGAGCGCGTAATAGATGAAGGGGATGACGGCAATCCCCAGCAGCGCGATGCGGAGGGAGGGAATCAGCAGGAGCGCAATTGGCATGGTGTTGGTCGTAGAGCCTCAAAAAAATTCGGCTTAAAGCCGCAAATGTTGTTAACCCGCACGCTGCTGAGTAAGTTGCCGCGGATTTTTGTCGCCTCAATTACAGATTATGGACGGAAACAGAAAGACGTAAGACTACAGACGCAGGAGAAAAATGCCGGACCGTTAAAATGGATGCCGCAGGCGGGGCAAAAGTAGCCAGAAAATGGGAGCGGCGGGAAGCAAAAGCGGCCTGTTGGGGGGGGCGCCGGAGGAAATCGGGGGCGGTCATCTTCAGGATGACTTCATGATTTTTCCGTAGGATGGCCGGTGGTCTAAAGTCGTCGAGGAAGAAGGAGAGTGCAATGAAGATTCGGACTGGTTGGTGGCAGGGCGTGCTGGCAGCGGCGGCGATGGCGGGTCTGGTGGCGGCTCCGGCGGCGCATGCGCAAAAGCCGTACCACGTGGCGGCGCGCTGGCAGGTGGGCGGCGCAGGCTGGTGGGACTACATGAGCATCGATCCGGTATCGCACGATCTGTACGTCACGCGCGGGAATCACGTGATGGTGCTGAATCCGTATACGGGGCGGGAGATTGCGGATATCACCGGGCTGAAGGGCACGCACGGGGTGGTGTTTGCGAAGGATGGCGTGACGGGATTTGTGACCGATGGCGGCGCGAACGATGTGGTCTACTTCAACCGGAGGACGAACAAGATCGAGGGAACGATTCGCGCCGGCCAGGGGCCGGACGGGGATACGTATGATCCGTACACGAACACGGTGTGGGCGTTTAACGGGCAGAGCGAAACGGCGACGGTGATCGACGCGGCGGCGAAGAAGGTGCTGGCGACGGTGGCGCTGCCGGGCAGGCCGGAGTTCCCGGTGAGCGACGGCAAGGGCAATATCTACGACAACATTGAGAGCAAGAGCGAGATTGTACGCATCAATGCGAAGACGCGCCAGATCACGGCGGTGTGGCCGCTGGCGCCGTGCGAGCATCCCTCTGGGCTGGCGATTGACACGGCGCACATGCGGCTGTTCTCGGTGTGCCACAACGGCATGATGGCGGTGGTGAACACTCAGAACGGCAAGGTTGTGGCGACGCCGGCGATTGGCCCGGGGCCGGATGCGGCGCGGTTTGACGCAAAGGACCAATATGCCTTTGCCACCAGTGGCGGATCGGGCACGCTGACGGTGGTGCACGAGGACTCGCCGGATCGCTACACGGAAGTGGAGACGGTAGAGACGGAAGAAGGCGCGCGGACGATGGCGATGATGCCCGACGGCAGCCGGCTGTACACGGCGACGGTGAAATTTGGACCGAGGCCGAAGCCGACGGCTGCGCATCCGCACCCAAGGCCGTCGGCTGTGCCGGGTTCGTTTACCGTGATTGAGCTGACTAAGTAGAGGAACGGGAATCTCGCTGCAACCGGGAGCGTGCGTGAGAGGCAGGCTCCCATTTTTTATGCAGGCAGACCGCGGTGCGGAGGGCCGGAGCGAGGATCAACAGGGGCATCAGGCATACTGGAGGCATGAGTACGATGGCTCCTTTTCGTCTGGCACCCTACTTTCGCACCCGGCCCTGGGGATTTCAGGATTTGCGGCCGTGGTTTGAATATCAGACAACCGGAGAACCGATTGGCGAAGTGTGGCTGACGGGCGAGATGTGCATTGCGGAGACCGGTCCGTATGCGGGGCATTCGCTGAAGGCGATCACCGCCGAACACACCGAGGAACTGCTGGGCGAGGCGGCGGGGGCGGGAGAGTTTCCGCTGCTGGTGAAGGTGCTTTTCCCAAAGGAAATGCTGAGCGTGCAGGTGCACCCGGACGATGCGCTGGCGCAGAAGTACGGGTTTCCGCGGGGCAAGACGGAATGCTGGTATGCGCTGGACGCGGCGCAGGACGCGAAGGTGGCGCTGGGGCTTGCGGAAGGGACGACAGCGGAGCAGGTTCGCGCGGCGATTGAAGCGGCGATGCTGGAAAAGTATCTGAAATGGTTACCTGTTCAGGCAGGGGACATGATTTACGTGGACGCGGGCACGGTGCATGCGATTGGGCCGGGCGCGGTGCTGCTGGAGACGCAGCAGACCAGCGATTTGACTTATCGGATGTATGACTATGGGCGGGGGCGCGAGCTGCATGTGGAGAAATCGATGCAGGCCTCGCGAATGACGACCCGGGCCGGGAAAGTGCCGCCGGTGCAGGAGGACGGCCACTGGGTGCTGATCCGGGAGCATTATTTCGAGATGGAGCGCTGGCCGCTGGCGGCGGGCGAGGCTCCGGCGGCGCTGGGCCAGGCCTCGGCGCGGGTGCGGATGCTTTTCTGCGAGAGGGGCGAGGTGAGTTTGAGCGGCGAAGGATTTGAGAGTTTCGAGGTGAAGCGCAATCAACTGGCGGTAATCCCGGCAAAAGTGGCATCTAAGATTGCCAGTGTAGATACTTCTGAAGTTATCCTTATTGCGCCTGGCGCAGTTTAGGGTCTAAACGTAATTTGCATGATAGATTTTCGACCGATAATTCTTGCGGGCGGCAGCGGCACGCGGTTCTGGCCGCGGAGCCGCCGCTCGGCAGCCAAGCAGGTGCTGGCGCTCGATGGCGAACGCAGTATGATTCAACAGACGATGGACCGTCTGCGCCCGCTGGCCAGCGACGACAAGATGTGGGTGATCACGAACGACCTGCTGGCGAAGACGATTACGCAGCAGCTCGACCTGCTGCCGAGGGAGCGTGTGATCTGCGAGCCGGCGGCGCGGAATACGGCTCCGGCAGC
>CAZWSD010000142.1:6488-7836 GCA_964636535.1 uncultured Acidobacterium sp.
AGAAGCGACGTTTGTGAAGACGCTGCGGGCTGCCATGGCCCTGGCCATTGAGGACGAGAACATGGTGGTGCTGGGCATCCAGCCGACGCACGCGGAAACCGGCTACGGGTATATCGAGACGGGCGAGCAGCTGCGCGACGGCATCATGCACGTGCGGCGTTTCACCGAGAAGCCGAATCGCGAGCGAGCCGAGGAGTTTGTGGCCGCGGGCAATTATTACTGGAACAGCGGGATATTTGTGTGGCAGGCCAAGACGCTGGCCTCGGCGGTGCGCGAGCATCTGCCGGAGATGGCTCCGCTGCTGGAAGAGATTGCGGCAGCCTATGGCACGCCGAAGTTTGCGGAGGTGTTTGCGCGGCTGTATCCGCAATGCGAAAACATCAGCGTGGACTACGCGATCCTGGAGCCGCGGTCGGCCAAGGGCGGGCAGCGGTCGAAGCTATATTGCATTCCGGCGGATTTTGGCTGGAACGATCTGGGTTCGTGGTCGGCTCTCTATGAGCACAAGCTGGAGCAGGGACTGGGCGAGGAAAGCGAGAACGTGCTGGAGGCACCGGACCATGTGCTGCTGGAGGCGCGCGGCAACTACGTTTACAGTCCGGACAAGATGGTGGCGTTGGTGGGCGTGGAAAACCTGGTGGTGGTGGAAACCGGCGATGCACTGCTGGTGACGACGCTCGAACATGCGCAGGAAGTAGGTAAGGTGGTAAAAGAGCTTGCGCGGCAGGGACGCGAGGATCTGATCTGATTTAACCTTTCCTTTTCGGCCTCGAAAGGAGCCTCGCGCGGAACAATGGGCGAAACATATCCGGTCAGCTTTGGAACGGACGGATGGCGCGGCGTAATCGCCGACGACTTTACCTTTGAGAATGTGCGGCTGGCCGCGCGCGCGATCGGCAACTATGTGCTGGCGCATCCGGAGTCGGGTACGGGAGTGTGCATTGGCTGGGACACGCGCTATGGCTCGCAGCGGTTTGCGCGGGCGGTGGCCGAGGTGCTGGCCGGAGCGGGAATTGCGGTGCAACTGGCCGACCGCGTGACGCCGACACCGGCGCTGTCTTATGCGGTGCGGGAGCGCAAGGCCGCGGGCGGCGTGATGATTACATCGAGCCATAACCCGGCGCAGTGGAATGGCGTGAAGTACAAGGCGTGGTATGGCGGCTCGGGACGTCCGGCGATTATGACGGAAATATCCGGCCTGCTGGGCCAGCCGCTGCCGAAAGCCGCGCCGGCACAGATTGCGGAAATGGATTTTGTGCCCGAATACGTCCGGGCAATTTCAGCCTTCGCGGACCTGCCGCTGATTGCGAAGTCCGGGCTGAAGTTCGGCGTGGACAGCATGTACGGC
>CAZWSD010000143.1:0-969 GCA_964636535.1 uncultured Acidobacterium sp.
ATCCCCCTACGGCTCGGTCCTCATCGACGGCCATCCCGTCCAGCAATACCCCTTCGAAACCCTCCGCTCCCAGATCGGATTCGTCCCCCAGGAAAGCTTCCTCTTCAGCACCACCATCCGCGAAAACATCGCACTCGGCGCACCCAACGCCACCGAGGAAGAAATCATGCAGGCCGCCGAAGCCGCACACATCCGCGCCGAATTCGAGCTCTTCCCGCACGGCTTCTCCACCGTCGTCGGCGAACGCGGCATCACCCTCTCCGGAGGACAAAAGCAACGCTGCGCCCTCGCCCGCGCCATCCTGCGCAAACCCCCTATCCTCATCCTCGACGACGCCCTGGCCAGCGTCGATACCAACACCGAGGAGCAAATCCTCAACCATCTCCGCCGCGTCATGCAGGACCGCACCACCATCCTCATCTCGCACCGCGTCTCCACCGCGCGCCACGCCGACCGCATCGCCGTGCTCCACCACAGCCGCCTCGTCGAGTATGGAACCCACGATGAACTGATGACCCTAAACGGCTACTACGCCGAACTGCACCAGAAACAGCAGCTCGAAGAAGAACTCGCCGTCACGCAATAATTCAAGCCGACCAGTGCGTGCTCGACATCCCCGCCTCCACCCCGGCCGCGGTCATCACCGGAGCCGGCACTGCGCGCTCCAGCAGAGCCAGCACCTCCGGATCGCGCGCCGCAATGCTCCAGGCCTCGCGCACGTCGCGAATGCAGGCCATCGCCTCTTCCAGCCGCGCCACCGATGACAACCTCGAACCCTCCAGGCACAGCGCGAAAATCGCCGCGTAAAACTCCGCTAGCGACTGCGCCGAGCTACCGCCCACGTCCATCCGCAGCCGCGACTGCAGGTGCATCAGGATATCGAAGACCCGCTTGACCGCGACCCGCCGCGCCGATACATCCCCCCGCTCGACCGCGGCAATGGCCTCGGACAAAAATCGCAGCATGCCG
>CAZWSD010000143.1:979-7161 GCA_964636535.1 uncultured Acidobacterium sp.
GTAGAGGGCCACAATCAGCTCTACCGGGTTCTTGCCCGCCAGCAACTGCTCCTGGTAATTCATCTCTCCTCCTACCCGTTCTGGTACTGGTTGTAACCGGTAATCGCGCTATACATCTCGTTCACCTGCGCCAGTTGCTCGGGAATCGACTGGAGCGTCTGGTTCGCCTGATTCAATTCCGTGGTCAGCGTCGCCTTCTGCTGGCTGATGATGGTTTCCTCGTTGGAAATGTTGGTGTTCAACTGCTGCTCCACCGTCGAGTTCTCATGCAGCGCCAGCGTGACCACACCCTCGGCCGCGCTGTTGCCCAGGTTATTGAGAACGTTCGTCAGGTTTCCTCCAAACGAGGTGTAGGTTCCGCTCGGCTGCAGAAAATTCACCACGTCCTGATAGTTGCTGTTCAGCAGAGAGTCCAGGGTGTTGTTGTCCAGGGTCAGGGTGCCGTCGTTGTTCATTGCAATCCCAAGCTGCGTGAACGCCGTCACGGAGCTGGCCTGCGAGGAACCAAACGTCACCGCCGCGCCGGTTGTCGAATCCGTCAGGCTGCTGGTCAAGGCAATCGCCCCGCTCGACCCACTGGTCGCATTCACCACGCTCAGCGTCGCCTGCGTGCCGGAGGTGATCACGCTCGCCGTCACGCCCAGTCCGACCGCATTGATCGCATCCGCCATGCCTTGCAGCGTCGGATTACTGCTGTTCACATTCACCGTCTGCGCAGTCGCTCCACCCACTGAAATGGCCACGCTCCCGGAGAGCGTATCCGTACTCCCGATCGTGCTCGTCGTCCCCACAGCATTGGCCGGCTGCGCGAAATTCAAGGCGCTCTCCAGCTCCTGCTGCAGAGTCGCGATCGTCGGACTGCCGTAAAGCGGCTGCGGATTTCCGGAAGAATCGTTCCCTTCCTGCGTATTCAGGTCGGTGATCACCTTGTTGTACGCCGTGACCAGGCTGCTGACCGCGGATTCCACCGACGCGTTGTCGTTCGTGATCTGCACCTGGACCTGCGTGCCCGGCGAGGCGCTCAGCAGTTGGAACGCCACCCCCGGCAGCGCATTCGTCACCGTGTTCGAGCTGCTGGTCACCGGGATTCCATCCACGGTCATCTGCGCGTCGGCGCCGGCCTGCGCCTGCGTAAAGCTCACCGCCGTGCTCGATGTGGAATCGGTCAGTGCGCCACCCAGCGCAATATTCCCGCCCGAGCCGCTGGTGGTGCTCACCAGTTCCAGCCGCGACCCGCTTGCGTCGGTCAGCACGCTGGCCGTCACTCCATAGCTGCCGGAATTGATCGCGTTCGCCAGCGATGAAAGAGTGTTGTTGGTCGAATCAATCGTGATCGTCTGCGCTCCGCCGCTCCCCGCCTGGATGCTCAGCGTACCGGAGAGCGTGTCCGAGGAAGAAATGCTGTTGGTGTAATACGAAGAGGTCTGCGCCAGACTGTTCACAACAATCGTGTGGCTGCCGGCAACGGCATTCGTGGCCGCCGAGGTCAGTTGCAGAACCGAGGTGTCCGAGCTCGACCCCTGCTTGCCCGCCAGCACCCCCTGAAAGTCGGTCAGCGACTGCAGCTCCGTCGAAAGCGAGCTCAGGTCGGTCCCAATGCTGGTCAGCGCGGTGTCCTGCGACTGCAAACTGGTCAGCTGATTCTTCCACGGCGTCTCCACTGCCTGCATGTTCGCAACAATCTGGTTGACAGTGGTGGTCACGTCAAAACCCGTGCCGGCAGTGGGCGAGCCAAAGGATAGGCCAACGGTGCTCATGCCGCTGTTATCGGTAGGAATTGGAAGAAACTTGAAAAGACCCGCCCCGGTTCGTCCCTGCCCCGCCAGACACCGGAATCCCTTGGAAACTCCGCAAAAAGCGCCGCGGGAGGCCGAAGCCTCCCGCGGTTTGGTCCAAGCTTCCTTCCCTTACTGCAACAGCTTGGTGACCAGCTGCTGCATGCTGTTGGCCTGCGCCAGGGCGCTGATGCCGGTCTGGGACAGGATCTCGTACTTCGACATCTGAGAGGTCGCAGAGGCGTAGTCCGTCGCCATGATTGAGTTCTGAGCTGAAGTCACATTCTCCTGCTCCGTGGTTTCCACGTTGCTCACCGCGTTCAGCGTGTTGATCTGGGCGCCCGTGTAGCCGCGCTCGGCCGCCACATCCTGCACCGCGGTGTAAACCGCGGTCAGTGCGGTCTGCGCATCGGTCGCGTTGTCCAGCTTGGTGGCGCTCAGGTCTTCCGTTGTGGTGCCGGCGGTGCCCGTCGGAGCATAGACCAATGTCGAGGTGGCCGTGCCCGCGCCCGAGGTGTAGGTCAAGCCGCCCGAACCGGTCGAGTCGCCCACCGTGGCGCTGGTCAGCCCTTCCAGCGCGATCGTGTCGCTGAAGCCGCCGCCCGCCGTGCCGTCGCCGGTGAAAATCGCGAAGCTGCCGCCGAAGACCTGCTGCCCGTTGTAGGTCGTTGTCGCGCCGATATTGTTGATTTCATCCAGGATCGACTGGTACTCAGAGTTCGCCGCGCTGTCCTGCGTGCTGTTCAGCGTCCCGTTCGAGGCTTCGGTCGCCAGCGTCACCGCCCGGTTCAGCAGATTCGTCACCTGCGATAGCGCCCCGTCGGCCACCTGCAGCAGGCCCACGCCCTCGCTCGCATTCGTCGAAGACTGCGTCAGCGCCGCTGAATTGGCCTGCAGACCATTGGCCAGCGAAAGCCCGGCCGCGTCATCGGCACCGGAGTTGATCCGCGAACCCGACGAGAGTTGCGTCAGCACATTCTGCAGGCTCGACTGCGTCTGGTTCAGATTGTTCTCGGCATAAAGTGCCGAGATGTTGTTCAGTACGCCGAGAGACATAATGATCGTGCTCCTTTGATTGGATAATTCTCATTCCCGCTCCCCGCACGCCGCTTGAGCCCACGAGCCACGGTTTCACTGCACAACCCTTTCATCGGCCTGCCCCACAATCGCTTTATTCCTTTGCTCCGATTTGGCATAACACGTGCATATTCCCACACTCACGCGCTCTCTCACAGTCATCTATGAACGTTTTCTCGCCCGTGCCGATAACCCCATTGAGGCTTGCATCTCATGATTCCTCTAACGCGACTCAACGGCAGCCCCATCTACATCAACAGCGACCTCATCAAATACTCCGAAGCATCGCCCGACACCATGCTCACCCTCATCCATGGAGAAAAAATGGTCGTCCGCGAAAGCTGCGAAGAAGTCGTCCAGCGCATGACCGCCTACCGCATCCAGGTTCTGCGCAATGTCGCTGAAAACCTCCCCCACGCGCTCGAACTGCTCAATGCCACGGACGCCGACAGCGCCCGCTCCGCGCTCGATCACCTGGCAGAAGAACGCAACCAGAACATCGCCCCCGATCCGGCTGCCATCCACCGGCGCCGCCCGCAACCGTTGTAAGGAGCAGCCATGTTGGACAGCAGCAGCGTGGGCGGCATCATCCTAGCCCTCCTCGGCATCCTCGCAGGACTCATCATCGAAGGAGGACGCATCGATCAGATCCTCCAGCCCACCGCCGCCATGATCGTATTCGGCGGAACCTTCGGCGCGGTCCTGCTTCAGTACCCCCTCTCCACTGTCTTTGAAGCCCTCCGCCGCATCGCGAGCGTCTTCTTCTCGAAAAAAGACGCCGGCCAGGCCACCCTTCGCCAGATCGTAGCCTTCGCCAATAAGGCCCGCCGCAACGGCATCGTCTCTCTCGATCAGGATCTCAACAGCATCCACGATCCATTCCTCCGTCAGGCCGTCATGCTCGCCGTCGACGGCACTGAACCCGCCGAGCTCCGCGCCATCATGGAACTCCAGCTCGCCAACCACTCTGAATCCGAAGAGAACATCCCCGCCGTCTTCGAGTCCGCCGGCGGATTCTCACCCACCATCGGCATCATCGGCGCCATCATCGGACTCATCCAGGTCATGCAGCATCTCAACCACATCGGCGAAGTCGGCCGCGGCATCGCCGTCGCCTTCGTCGCCACCATCTACGGCGTCGCCTCGGCCAACATCCTCTTTCTTCCCGCCGCCGGAAAACTCAAAATTCGCGCCCGAGAAGAACTGCGCCTCAAGGAAATGGCCATCGAAGGCGTCGTCTCCATCCTCGAAGGCATGAACCCGCGCATGCTCGAACTCAAGCTCCAGACCTTCCTCGCGACTCCAGCCCAACAGCGCAAAAAGGATAAAGACTCCACCCCTCAGGAGTCCACCGCATGAAAAGACGCCGCCACCAGAGCCACCCCAGCCATGACCGCTGGCTCGTCTCCTACGCCGACTTCATTACCCTCCTCTTCGCCTTCTTCGTCGTCCTCTACGCCAGCTCCCGGGCCGACGTTCGCAAACAGGCCCAGTTCGCCGCCTCCATCAACTCCGCCTTCACCGCCCTCGGCATCTTCCCCAAGAATGGCCAGGGCAAAGGCGCTGCTTCGGTCGACGTGCCACCCGCAGCCAATGCACCCGCCACCGTCACAGAAGACCTCACGCGCATCAAAAACGAACTCCAGCACAAGCTCGCCAACCAGATTGCCCAGCACACCGTAGCCATCCAGCTCGGCCCCAACGGCCTCGTCATCTCCCTCCGCGAAGCCGGCTTCTACCACAGCGGTTCCGCAACTCCACGCTCATCCTCCGTCCCCACCATCGCCAAAATCGTCACCGAACTGCGCCCCACCCCCTACGCCCTCCGCATTGAAGGCCATACCGACAACATCCCCATTCATAACTCCAAATACAACTCCAACTGGGAGCTATCCACCGCCCGCGCCACCTATCTCACCCGCCTCTTCATCCGCCAGTTCAACCTCCAACCCGAACGCCTCTCCGCCGCCGGATACGCCCAGTACCACCCTATCGCCTCCAACGCCACCCCCGCGGGCCGCGCTCAAAATCGCCGCGTCGATATCATCCTCCTTCCCCACGGCTATCCCGCCGAACCACCCTTCGACACTGCCACCAATGCCCTCGCAGAGGCATCCCATCCACACGCCCCGCTTCCCGCAACCCTCCGGCGCCAAAAAAACACCCCCAACACCGCACCTGCGTTAGCATCTACCAAAACACCCAAGCCTTCGCCCTATCGATAAACTCCATGGGCCAAGGCTCGCCCCCTTTGCCCATGCCCGCTCGCAAACAGCCCCTCCCGCAACCCCCACAACGCCTCCGCACTCTCTACCAGAACCTCGCCGCCCACTACGGCCCGCAGCACTGGTGGCCCTCCCAGTCGCCCCTTGAAACCATCATCGGAGCATGCCTCACCCAGGGCACCGCCTGGACCGCCGTCGAGCGTTCCCTCTCGAACCTCCGCCAGCGCAATCTCCTCCGATTTGACCCGCTCCGCGCCCTCCCCATCGCCGAGCTCCGCAATCTCATCCGACCCTCCGGCTTCATGCAGCGCAAGGCCGCCACCCTCCACGCCGTCCTCGACCTCATCCACACCCAATACGAAGCTTCCATCGAAAACTTCGCCCACGCCCCGCTCACCACCGCCCGCGAGCAGATGCTCGCCATCCCCGGCATCGGCCCCGAAACCGCCGACGCCATCCTCCTCTACGCCCTCCACCAGCCCGCCATGGTCGTCGACGAATATCTCCGCCGGGTCGCCATCCGTCACGGCCTCGCCCCATCACGCGCCGGCTACAACGCCCTCCAGCAACTCGCGCTCTCCGCCTTCGCCGACGAGCAGGACCCAGCCGCCCTCGCCGACCACTGCAACGAGTTCCACGCCCTCATCGTGCAAATCGGAAAAGACCACTGCCGCCGCACCCCCGACTGCACCCGCTGCCCCCTCCGCGCCGACCTCGACACCCACCTCCACGGCAAACCGGTAGCCTATTGATAATGCCCGTTACTCTCTACGTCGCCTCCTCCAACCCCGGCAAGCTCCGCGACTTCCGCACCGCCGCCGAGCACACCTCCGTCGAAATCCTCCCGCTCCCCAACCTCGCCGCCATCCCGGCGCCCGAAGAAACCGGAGCCACCTTCGCTGAAAACGCCCGCCTCAAGGCCGAGTACTACAGCCGCCACCTCCCCGGCCAGCTCGTCCTCGCCGACGACTCCGGCCTCGAAGTCACGGCCCTCCAAAACGAACCCGGCGTCCGCTCCGCCCGCTACGCCGACGACGCCCACTTCCTCCCCAATTCCTCCGCCTCCACCGACGAGCGCAACAACCTGCTCCTCCTCGACCGCATG
>CAZWSD010000143.1:7171-7777 GCA_964636535.1 uncultured Acidobacterium sp.
CGTCCTCTCGCTCGCCCGCGACGGAGCCGAAATCCTCTCGGCCGTTGGCGAAGTCCCCGGCCAAATCCTCACCGCCCCTCGCGGCTCCGGCGGCTTCGGCTACGACCCACTTTTTTATCTGTCCCAACTCGGGAAAACTATGGCCCAGATTGACCTCAACACCAAGCATCACCTCAGCCATCGCGGCGCCGCGCTGCGCGCCCTGCTTGCGAAAACGCAAAAAGTCGCCCCCAATATTGAATGATTCAAACCTAGGTACCTTGACGCTCCTCCCGCATGGAACGAATAATTAAGGCATCACAATCACTGGTTTTTACTTGGTCCGGCTACCCGGTCCAAATACAGGCAGATGCGGTTCACTCACAATCGGCGTTGACGTTAACCTCGCGCGCATAGCGGCTCAAGAACACATTTCCTGAATCCCGAAGTGCGCCACAATCTCGTGAGGGTCCAGTAACTAAATGCTTCACTTCAATCAGGTTTGGAATATTCAATGAGCACGAGCGCAGTCGCTGTAAGCAAACATAAGGCACCAGGCTTCTGGAAGTCGACGAACGGCAAAAAGATCGTCATGGCGGTCACGGGATTCATTCTGATCCTCTTCGT
>CAZWSD010000144.1:0-7768 GCA_964636535.1 uncultured Acidobacterium sp.
CTGGCACCCTGCATCCAGTTGCGTAACCTGCTGCGGCGATAGCGTAACATTCTGCAAGCCGGTCGCCGTATCTCCCTGGTAGCTCAGGTAGCCTTCCCGATAGAGCTTGGTCGGAACCGTGCGAACCTCCTGCACATCCTCCGCCTTCCGCAGCCCTTCGTAGTTCGCGAAGAAATAAAGCTTGTTCTTCAAGATCGGACCGCCCAGGTCCACCCCGAAAATGTTGCGGATCAGCTTGCCGGGAATATTGGACTGCCCGCTCTCCAACTCTGCTTGCTTGTTAAACCAGTTGTTGGCGACCGTCATCGTCGGGCGGTTGTACTCATACGCCGCCCCGTGAAAATGGTTCGTGCCCGACTTCGTCACCATCGAAACCTGCGCGCCGGCAGAGTAGCCCGCCGTGGCCGTCGAATTTGCCGTCGTTACCCGAAACTCTTCAATCGAATCCTGCGTCTCGCGCAAAACACCCGTAAACGCGTAGTTATTCAACTGGTCGTTGTCGTCGATACCGTCCGTTGTTACGTCGCTCTGGTCAGAACGCACACCGTTCACCGCGCCGCTTCGGCTGTCGCCCGCCGTCAGCGTCTGCTGCGGAAGATAAAGTACGCCCGGCTGCAGCGACAATAGATCCGGTACGTTGCGCGTCTCGCTGGGCAGCGCCTGGATCGTCGCGTTGTTCATCGCCCCGCCCAGCTCGGCATTGGTCGTGTTCATCGTTTGCGCTTCCGCGCTCACGTTCACCACCTGCTTTGACGCCTTCACAGACATCGCAAAGTTGATCGTCGCCGGTTGATCCACCAACAGCTCCGCTTCCTTCGTCTGCGTAGCAAATCCCCCCGTCTCCACCGTGATCGTATAGTCGGACGGCGTGATCTGCTCAAATCCATAAGTACCCGTCGCGTCCGACGTCGTCGCAAGCGACTTGTGATTCACCGTGTCGGTGATGGTTACTTTCGCTCCGGGAATGACCGCGCCGCTCGGATCGCGAACTACCCCGTGGAGCGACGTCGTCGCCGTTTGCGCCCACCCTAGAGGGGCAAGCCCGCAAATAGCAATAGCAATAGCAATAGCAATAGCGAGAACTCGAAATACTCCCTTCACACTGACCTCCCACAAATTTGCAACCAGCGTTATTTCAGCTCACGGCTTTTGAGCTTGTTGTTTTGGTGAGGGTCTAGTCTGCGGCAGACCGCATGAAGATTCAATGAATTTTTTCGAGTCACACCCACGGTTTGAACGCACGCTATTAGCGCGCCTGCAACCTGCAATGAGAGGCCCGCCGCGTCAGGAACGGCGTCCTGCGCTGCACGAATTCCCCGGCAACGTGCCGGGAAGGATACGCATCCTCACCGCTCTGGTACACCCGCTCGAAGGACACTGAAAATCAGTAAGAAAGCAGAATCAATACTGCATGGAGACTGCGGGAACGGCCACCCCCAGCCGCTCGGCGTACCATGCAACGGTGCGTCGCAATCCCTCCACAAAATCCACCTCGGGCGCGTAGCCAAGCTCCGCCCTGGCAAGATCGATTGCCGCCAGCGAATGTTGAATATCACCCGTCCGCGGCGGCCCAAACTGCAGTTCACCCGCAAATCCGGTGATTCCCTTCAGGATCTGGAAGGTCTCCAGCAGCGAATACCGCTCACCGCACGCAACGTTATACACCTTACCGCTCACCCGCTCCGCCGGCGCAGTCGCTGCCAGCAGGTTCGCCGCCACCACATTTTCTATGTACGTAAAGTCCCGGCTCTGCTGCCCATCCCCGTACACCATTGGTGACTCATTCGTTAGCATCGCAGTGATAAACTTCGCCAGAACTCCTGAATACGGCGAATCCGCCGCCTGATACGGCCCAAAAACATTAAAGTAACGCAGGCTTACCGTCTCCAACCCGTAGACCCTGGAAAACGACTGCAGGTAGAGCTCGCCCGTCAGCTTCTGCACCGCGTAGGGCGAAATCGGCGCCGGAATCATCTCTTCCCGCTTCGGCAGCGTCGGCGATTCCCCATACGCCGACGAAGACGCCGCGTACACCACCCGGCGCACTCCCTTCGCGCGCGCCGCCAGCAAAACGGTCAGCGTTCCCTCGATGTTGTTCTGGTGGCTCGTCAGCGGGTCCAGCACCGACTTCGGTACCGACGGCAGCGCCGCCTCGTGAAAGATCACCTCCACGCCCTCGCAGAACCGCTCCATCGCCGCCGCATCCCGAATGTCCGCCTCGTGGAACTCAACCCGGTCCCGAACCGCGGCCAAATTTTCCCGGTTTCCTGTCGACAGGTTATCCACCCCAACCACTGCATGCCCTTCGCCAATCAATCGCCGCGCAATCGCTGAACCGATAAACCCGGCCGCGCCCGTAACCAGAAACCTCATGTCTTCCCCTGGAACCTCTAAACGCCCACCTTAGCAGCGAACGATATTTGCCGCAAAAATTGCGCCCGTCGCATTCCGCGTATCCACCACCAGTTGTGACTCCTGCACAATCCGGTGATAGTCATAATCGGAGTGATCCGTCGCAATCAGCACGCAGTCATACTCTCCCAGATTCTCCAGCGGCGCGCAGCTCATGTTCAGGTCGTAGTGCCGGCCATGCCCCACCGTCGGAAAATACGGGTCGTTGTAGGAAACATCGGCCCCGCGCTTGCGCAGAATCTCAATCAAGGTCAGCGACGGCGACTCCCGCAAGTCATCGATGTCCTTCTTGTAGGCAATGCCAAGCACCAGGATCCGGCTGCCCTTCACCGCCTTCCCGCGGTCGTTCAGCGCCGCCACCAGACACTCCACTATGTGATACGGCATGGAAGTATTGATCTCGCCCGCCAGATCGATAAACCGCGTCGAAAAATCAAATTCCTTCGCCTTCCACGACAAATAAAACGGATCGATCGGAATGCAGTGCCCGCCCAGCCCCGGTCCCGGATAAAATGCCTGGAACCCAAACGGCTTCGTCTTGGCCGCGTGAATGATCTCCCATATATCCAGGTTCATCCGCTGGCACAACAGCTTCAATTCGTTCACCAGCGCAATGTTCACGCAACGGTAGATATTCTCAAGCAGCTTCGTCATCTCCGCCGCCGCCGCGCTTGAAACGGGAACGATCTTCTTGAATATCGACTGGTAAAGCTCGCCCGCCAGGGTCCGCGTCAGCTCTGACGGCGCACCCACCACCTTGGGAATATCCGGCCGCTCCACCTGCGTATTGCCCGGATCTTCCCGCTCCGGCGAATACGCCACATGAAAGCACTGCTTCTCGTCGCGCCCGTCGCGATACGCCGTCAGCTCCTTCCCGTTGTACTGCTCCAACAGCGGGATCAGCACATCCTCGGTCGTCCCCGGATAGGTCGTGCTCTCCAGTATCACAAGCTGCCTGGGGCGAAGATGCGGCGCCATGGCCCGCGCCGTCGACTCGATATACTTCATATCCGGCCCCTGGTGCTCATCGAGCGGAGTCGGCACGCAAATCATCACCGCGTCCATTGCGGCAATGCCTGCATAATCGCTGCTCGCCGAAAATCCCTCGGCCCGCAACTGCTCAATCTCTTCCGGTAGAATTCGCTTGATGTACGAGCCGCCCCGGTTCAGCGTCTCCACCTTCGCCGAATCCACGTCAAAGCCGATCACCTTGAAACCCGCCCGGCTGTACATCATCGCCAATGGCAGTCCAACGTAGCCCAGCCCTACGACTCCCACCTTGGCCGTCCGTTCCCGAATCGCATTCTGTAATGGATGTGCTTCCAGACTCACCTGCATGCTATCCGCAACCTCTATCCCTGCTCCGCAGGCGGTCCTTCAAGCACTTCCAAAGAACCAGGGCCGCATCTCTGCGTAACCCTAATTGTCTCACCCTCCCGCGCCTCGGCGGACACGCGCAGGATCCCGTGTTGGAATAGATACGTGCCGACTTCCAACCAGACCCCGGCCTTTCCCCAGACCAGCCCATGGCGGCTCACCTCCGGCTCCGTCCACATCTGGATATGGAAGCTCGCATCCCATCCGCTTCAGGACGCTGAACTCGCCATTCTCGACCCCCGCGAGCACCGCCGCGCCGAGCGATTCCGCCCCTCGCTCCACCGCGCTCACTGGGTCCGCTCCCATACCGGAATGCGCCAGATTCTCGCCCGCTATCTCCGCTGCTCGCCCGCCCAGGTCGCCTTCCTCCGCGGACCCAACGGCAAGCCGCTCCTCGATGCACCCGGCCCTCCGGCCTTCAACCTCAGCCACACGCACGACTGGTGCGCTCTCGCCGTCGCCCGGGATCTCGAAATCGGCATCGATATCCAGATCCCCCATGCGGTCAATCCCGCACTCTGGCGCCGCGTCTGCACCTCACTTGAAAAATCCCAAATCGCCAACCTCGCCCCGGCCGAGCACGACGCAGCCTTCTTCCGCTGCTGGACCCGCAAGGAAGCCATCGGCAAAGCCGACACGCAGGGCGTCTACGTCCACTTGAAACGCACAGAAACCGGCCTGCTGCCCCTGCCCGGCACATCCATGATCACTGCCGCCAACGCCTCCGGCATCCCCACCCGCTGGCACGTCACCGACCTCGCCCTGCCCGGCGGCCTCTTCGGAGCCATCGCCGCCTCCGCGCCTGCCACTCTCGAACTCCGCACCCCCCAGGAGGCCGGGCTAAATTTCTAATGCAATCTCCGGAGCATCCTCCGGAGCAACACCCTGCTCCAGCCCTCGCAGCCACCCGCGCACTCCCTCACGCAGCGCACCCACCGCAACACCCGCAAAACGGATATCGCACCGCTCCAGCCGCCGCAGCGCCCGTCTCAGCAGTGAAGCCGCGCCCACCCGGTTGCCGCGTCTGTAATGATGAAGCGCCGCCGACACCTGGATCAGCGCCTGCACAAAGCTCTTCTCCGGTTCACCCTGCCCGAGCCACACCAGTTCCCAATGTTCGTGCGCCTCAAAAAACTCGCCCGCCCGGTAGCAAGCCAACCCCCGCGCCAGAGGCCCGTCCGTCCAGTCCAGCTTCATGCCTTCAGCATAGAGCCAGGCAGACAAACGAGCCTCCTGCCCAACCTGCCCAGCCCCTCGTCACTTTGCCGCCGGACCAATCATCTTCTCCGGCCGCAGGTACTTGTCGAACTCCTCTTCGGTCAAAAAACCCAGCTCGCGATTTGCCTCCCGCAGCGACAGCCCCTTGTGGTGCGCCGTCTTCGCCAGCTTCGCCGCCTTGTCGTAGCCAATATGCTGGTTCAGAGCCGTCACCAGCATCAGGCTCGTCTCCACGTAGTGCTGCACCTGCTTCACATTCACTTCCATTCCGGCCACGCAGAACTCCACAAACATCCGGCAAGTATCGCTCAGCAACCGCACCGAATGCATGAAGTTGAAAATCATCACCGGCTTGAACACGTTCAGCTCAAAGTTCCCCTGGCTGCCCGCAAACGCAATCGCCGCATGATTCCCATGCACCTGCACCGCAACCATCGTCATGGCCTCGCTCTGCGTCGGATTCACCTTCCCCGGCATGATCGAGCTGCCCGGCTCATTCTCCGGCAAAATCAACTCGCCCAGCCCGCAACGCGGACCCGAACCAAGCCACCGCACATCATTCGCAATCTTCATCAGCGAATCGGCCAGCGTTTCCAGAGCACCGCTGGCAAACACCAGCTCGTCGTGCGCCGAGAGCGCCGCAAACTTGTTCGGATGAGACTTAAACGGCAGCCCTGTCAGCTCCGCGATCTTGGCTGAAACCCGCTCGGCAAACTCCGGATGCGTGTTCAGACCCGTCCCCACGGCCGTACCGCCAATTGCCAGCTCGTAAAGACCCTCCAGCGTCTGCTCTACCCGCTTCAGGTCGCGTTCCAGCAGGCTCGCCCAGCCGCCCATCTCCTGCCCATAGGTCAGCGGAGTTGCATCCTGCAGGTGCGTCCGCCCAATCTTCACAATATCGGCAAACTCCTCGGCCTTCTTCGCAATTGCATCGTGCAGCAGCTTCACCGCCGGCTTCAGCTGCTCATTCACCGCCGTCGCCGCTGCAACATACATCGCCGTCGGAAACGTATCGTTCGACGACTGCGACATATTCACATGGTCGTTCGGGTGCACCGGCTTCTTCGAACCCATCTCTCCGCCCGCAATCTCAATCGCACGGTTCGAGATCACCTCGTTGATGTTCATATTCGTCTGCGTACCGGAACCCGTCTGCCATATCCGCAGCGGAAACTCATCCGGCAGCTTCCCGGCAATCACCTCATCGGCCGCCTGCACAATCAGGTCGCACTTGTCCTTTGGCAGCTTGCCCAGGTCATGATTCACCAGCGCCGCGGCCTTCTTCAAGTTCCCGAAGGCCTTGATCAATTCCGGCGGCATCCGGTCTTCGCCAATCGCAAAGTGGTGCAACGACCGCTCCGTTTGCGCGCCCCAGTAGTGATTTGCCGGTACCTCAATCTCACCCATGCTGTCCGTCTCAACCCGCACCGCCGAACCTGCCCTCATAGCCGACACCTCTCCTTCTACCGTCATAGCATGCGGCAATGAATAATCAATGACCGCAGATAGTTAGTCTACTGAGCCGCTTCAGCCTATGTCACGCCGCTCCCATCCATGCGACCCGGGGCGTCGAAAACCGGCCGCGCGGCCCCATTGGTTCCCTTCCAGTAGTCGCATTACTGGAATAACTACCTCGATACCTTCGCCGCGCATTCGCATTGTTTTACCGGCCCTTCCCGCGTAATATCACACACAGGGATCCCCCCCCTGACTTATAAGGAGAAAGTGTGTCAGAAGAGGGTTGTCGCAAGGGGGAGACTCCGGCTAAGCCATGGGTAGCTCCCCAGCTGAAAAAGGTTGACATTGAGCTGATCACGACATGGCATAGGCATAGGCACTGCTGGTCCCACCCCCAAAAGGTTAGCCGCGGTTACGATGGCGGAAATTGCTTCGCGACGTCGTGACGTCTTCCGATCACGAGACGTCGCCGGCAGACTGTCCTTGCCGCGCTTGCCAGCCTGAGCCATTGCTTTTCGGTGAATCTTGCGCGCCTCGGTGCGCACGACCGCCTTGGATTGCCGCATCGGATCCCGCCCTTCGACCTGCATATTCAGGCCTCTTCCGTTGGCAAAACGGAGACTCCGCCCGCGACTGCAACTTGCATGCTGAGTCGGCAGTCGCACCGCAGGCGGATTGGAAACGGCAGTCTGCATGGCAACCTTGGTAAAAATCCGAGCATGGGCGATCGATTGCCATTGATTTTCCACCCTCGGTCCACGCGAAGAGACCGCTGGCGCTTCGCCCCGGAGCGCCTCTCCAACGCCAAATGAACCTCTGCAGCGAAAACCCGGCGATGCTCCCGCGAACAAATCCGCCGGGAGGGTGCGCATCCCTATTCCCTGTTTCATTTCGATCCCCTGATTTTCCTCTTGCACTATGCACCCGGGCCTGTTTCATCGCTGCTTCCGCCGCCTCGCTCTCCCGGCTCCTTCCGGCTCGAAACCGACGCCGCGCCACCCGGCTTGCTTCCCGGCGGGGGCCATCCTGAAATGGCTCTCCACGCCTACCTGGCTTATGGCCTTCGCATCCAATCCGAGATACCCTGTCCTGAACTCGCTCCGGCCACCGAGTTATCCGACGCTTCGGATGTAACGGTTCGCCTGCTTCCACCCGTGCCGCTCGACCCCCAATCCACCAGGAAAGGCTGCTTTCAGGTTCATCCCGGCGTCTTTCGGCTCAACATTCCCCGCGTCGCGCGCTATCTTATCGAAGAAGGAACCCGCATCTTCATCGAGCCTCACGAAGGCGCGTCCATCGAGGA
>CAZWSD010000145.1:0-7746 GCA_964636535.1 uncultured Acidobacterium sp.
GAAGCCGGTGGCGCTGCAACTGGAGTATTCGCTGGTGGAGCGGACGATTGAGCGGGAGCATGTTCCGGCGGCGCAGGAGCTGGGGTTAGGGATTTGTCCGTGGAGTCCGCTGGCGAGCGGATTTTTGACGGGGAAGTATCGGCGGGACAAGAGCACGGAGGAGGGCAAGAGCCGGCTGGATGTGTTGAAGGATGCGCCGAATCCAGTGTTTGGGAAGTTTACGGAGCGGAACTGGAAGGTTGTGGAGGCGGTGGCGGCCGCGGCGAAGGGAACCGGGCACTCGATGGCACAGATTGCGCTGCATTGGGTGGTGATGCAGCCGGGGGTGACTTCGACGCTGATCGGGGCGACGCGGAAGGCGCAGCTGGAAGATAATCTGGCGGCACTGGAGATGGAGGTTCCGGCAGAATTGCGTGAGGAATTGTCCAGGGTGAGCGCGCTGGAGCCGGCGCATCCATATATGTTCTTCGACAATTTTTTGCAGGATCGCGTGAATGGCGGCGTGGCCGTACATAAGTGGCGCGACGGCTAAGGTGTGATGGGATTGCGGACGGAGAATTCGACAGAGGCTGTAGCGACGCTGGTGGCGCGGGTTCGCGCTGGGGATGCGCGGGCGGTGGCTCGGGCGATATCGCTGGTGGAGGACGACGCGCCGGGGGCCGTGGAGGTGCTTTCGGCGTGTTTTCCGCATGGGGGGGATTCGCTTCGGATCGGGGTGACGGGCTCTCCGGGCGCGGGCAAGAGCACGCTGGTGGACCGGCTGACGAGGAGGTATCGGGAGCGCGAGGAGACGGTGGGTGTGCTGGCGGTGGATCCGACGAGCCCATTTACGGGGGGGGCGATCCTTGGAGACAGGATCCGCATGGCGGAGAGGCTGAGCGATGCGGGCGTTTACGTGCGGAGCATGGCGACGCGCGGGGCGCTGGGCGGGCTGGCGCAGACGACGGCCGACGCGGTGACGGTGCTGGAGGCCAGCGGTAAGCGGAGGTTGCTGATCGAGACGGTTGGTGTTGGGCAGGACGAGGTGGATATTGTTCGTTTGGCCGATGTGACGGTAGTGGTGCTGGTGCCCGGGATGGGCGATGACGTGCAGAGCATCAAGGCCGGGATTATGGAGATTGCGGATATTTTTGTGATCAACAAGGCGGACAGGGAAGGTGCGGATCGCGTGGAGAAGGAGGTGCGCGCGATGCAGTCGCTGGCGATGAAGCACGGGGCGGAGGATGAGTGGATTCCGCCGCTGGTGAGGACGGTGGCGACGGGCGGAGAGGGGATTGAGGATCTGGTGGAGGGGATCGACCGGATGCATGCGTGGCTGATGGGAGGCGGACGGCTGGCGGCGCGGCGGCGGCTCTACTGGCGGGAGCGGATTGTGGAGATGATGCGGACGGCGCTGCTGCGGGAGGTGCGGCAGCATGGGTTTTCGGAGGGTGAAATTGAGGAATATGCGGCGCAGGTGGAGCAGCGACGGGAAGATCCCTACCGTCTGGTGCCGCGTCTGATAGCGGAGCGATTCGCGGTGATGAACGAGGGGCGTTGAGGATGAGCGCGGAGCTCAAGGGCGCGAAGATCGATCACCTGGGGATAGCGGTGAAGAGCATAGTAGAGGCGCGCGCCTTTTATGAGGCGCTGGGCCTGCACGTGACGCATGAGGAGACGGTGGAGCATGAACGCGTGAAGACGGCGATACTTCCCGTAGGCGAGAGCCGCGTGGAACTGCTGGAGCCGACGGAAGAAGATTCGCCGGTGGGGCGGTTTCTGGCGAAGCGGGGCGAGGGGCTACACCACGTGGCGTTGGAGGTGGAGGATATTCAGGCGGCGATGGAGCGGCTGAGGTCGCAGGGGGCAAGGTTGCTATCCGACGAGGTGAGAGTGGGCGCGGGCGGGCATTTGTACTTTTTTGTGCATCCTGCGAGCGCGGGGGGCGTACTGGTGGAGATAGTGCAGGCGGCCGGGGAGAAAGCAGAGGGATGAGGGCGATGGGGATCGATACCTGCGGGCCGGAAGGCAGTATTGCGCTGGCAGAGGTGACGGAGATGGGCGTGAAGCTGCTCGGGCAGCAGCGTCTGGCTGGGGGGAGGCACTCGGTGGAGTTGATGCCGGCGATTCGAGAGCTGCTGGAAACCGATGGGGTCTCTGTTTCGGATTTGGACGTGATTGTGGTGGTGCGCGGACCGGGCAGCTTTACGGGGGTGCGGGTGGGATTGAGCACGGCCAAGGGGCTGGCGCAGGCTTCGGGCGCGGCGGTGATTGGGGTTTCGCGGCTGCAGGTGCTGGCGCAGAAGGCCGGGAGCCAGGCTGCGGTACTGGATGCCGGGCGAGGCGAGATATATTTTGGTGGCGCCGGTGATGAGTCGGGCGAGACGGTGATGAGGCCGGAAGAGGTTCGCGGACGGGTTGGGGTGGGCGAGATTGCCAGCTGCGAGGCAGGCGCGGCGCAGATGCTTGCAGGGGCGCGGTTGGTGGATGAGCCGACGGCAGAGGACGCGCTGCGGCTGGCGCAAGGGCGGATTTTGCGGCGTGATTTCGATGATGTGGCGGTGATGGATGCGCATTATCTTCGGCGGTCTGAAGCGGAAGTGGCGGCGGAGCGACGGGCGGGTGACGTGGGGCGATGATCGCGGTGCGTGGGTTGAGGGAAGACGACCTGGAGTGGGTGCTGGAACTGGACCGGGAGACGGAGTGGGCGCCGCACTGGGGAGAGGAAGTATACCGAGGATATCTCGAGGCTGATCAGCGGCGTGGGGCGCTGCGGCGGTTTGGGCTGGTGGCGGAAATGGATGGCGAGCGGGCCGGCGTGGCGCTGGGTCGGCTGGTGCTGGACGGTGTGGAAAACGTGTGCGAACTGGAGTGGATTGCCGCGAGGGAGGCGCTGCGGCGGAGGGGTACGGGGCGGGCGTTGTTGGCGGGTGTTGAGGGATGGGCGCGCGAGCATGGGGGGCTTCGGCTGATGCTTGAGGTGAGGGCTGGAAATGTAGGGGCGCAAAGACTTTACCGGAGTCTGGGATGGTCGGAAACAGGTAGGCGGCGGGAGTATTACCGGGAGCCCATGGAGGACGCGGTGGTGATGGAACGGTTGCCCGGGGATTGAGCAGAGGGGTGAAAAAGTGTGGATGCAAAGAGGTTGCAGATGGCACTTGCCAGTGGTAGTGTGATTCGTCTAAAGAGTAGTCAGGACCAAAAGCACAGGAGGTGTCATCTATGGCTACGGACGTAGATGTAAAGCCGGACGGGGATTTGATTCGTCGTCTGGAAGAGCAACATCACCACTATGAGCAACAGCTCCAAGCCCTGATGCAAAAACCCTACCTCTCAGCCGACGAGCAACTGGAAGAAGTCCGGCTTAAGAAAATCAAACTCCGATTAAAAGATGAAATTGCCGCGATGAGTGCATCGGCGGCGCATATGCATTTTGCCTGAATCTGAAAAGCAGGCGGATAGACCGACGCACGGAGATCGTGTTACCGGGGTTTGCTGTCTCCACAACAATTGCATTTGCGGGGGCAGGGAAATGAATCCATTGGACTTATAATCGAGGCTGTCAGCAAATTATGGTGCGAGACGGCTATTACTACGGATTTGCCCTGGTGGCGGTGGGGGTAGTGGTGCATCTGCTTACGGGCGGATGGGCCTGGACGGTGATTCCCTTTGTTCTGGCGGCGTTTTTCCTTTGGTTCTTTAGGGATAAGCGGCGGGTGATTCCGCATGGCGAGGGGCTGGTTGTTTCACCCGCGGATGGAAAGCTGACCGAGGTTGCCCGGGTGCAGACGCCGGAGGGCGAGCGACTGCGGTTGAGTATCTTTCTGAGCGTTTTTAATGTGCATGTGAACCGCGCTCCGGTGGCGGGAAGGGTGCGGAGCGTGAAGTACCAGCATGGGCTGTATCTGAATGCGATGAATCCGGATTCGGCGGAGAAGAATGAGCAGAATACGGTGGTGATTGGTGCGGTGGACGGCTATGAAGTGAGGTTGAAGCAGATTGCCGGATTGCTGGCCCGGCGCATCGTATTTACCAAACGCGAGGGCGACCAGGTGGAGCGGGGCGAGCGGGTGGGATTGATCAAATTTGGTTCGCGAACGGATTTGGTGTTGCCCGGGGAGTTTGAAGTGCTGGTTAAAGAAGGGCAGCGGGTGAAGGGCGGCTCGACGGTACTGGCGCGGCGGCCGGCAACTGGGGAGCGGACGGAGACTGCAGGTTGAACGGTTTGGCTCGTTTGTCGAATCTGAGGGCCGGGGAGCGCGGCGGTACGGTGGAGGAGCGCGACAGGAAGCGGCGGCGCGGGATGTACATATTGCCGTCGATGTTCACGGCGCTGAACATCGGTGCGGGATATTTTGCGATCACGCAGAGTCTGCAGGGGTCAACACTGCACCCGGAGTACTTTAACCACGCGGCACTGGCGATAGCGTTTGCGATTCCGTTTGACGCGCTGGACGGGCGGATAGCGCGGATGACGAACACGACGAGCGACTTTGGGCGGGAGCTGGATTCGCTGGCGGACGTGATTACGTTTGGCGTGGCGCCGAGCATTCTGGCTTTTACGTGGGGCTTCAGGATGTTGCCGGCGACGATGGATCCGGTACTTCACCAGAAGCTGCTGCAGTTTGGCGCGTTTTTGTGTTTTCTGTTTCTGCTTTGCGGCGCGAGCCGGCTGGCGCGATTCAACATCAGCCATGACGCGGTGCCGAAGAATCCCGGGCGGCCTGGGCGGAAGTATTTTGTAGGGATGCCGATCCCGGCGGCGGCGGGTGTGATTGCGGCGGTGGTGCATTTTTTTGGTGGGATTCCGGTATCGATGGCGCCGGTGGCAATTGTATGGATGCTGCTGGTGGGATTCCTAGGTTTTTTGATGGTGAGCACCTGGAGATTCTGGAGCGGAAAAGAACTAAACTTTACGAACCGGCAACCTTTCCAATGGATTGTGCTATTTGGACTGGTGCTTTACGCACTGGTGGCGTTCTCTGACTATGTACTGGCCGCGATGGCGCTGGCATATATGTTCTCTGGCGTGATAGCGCGGCTGGCTTATTCCTGGCAGCGGCATCGGAAAGCTTCTCATACCCATACTGTATCGACGACAACTACTCATTGATGGCCAAACAAAACAAAATCGCGATAGTCGGAGCCTCGTCTCTGCGGGGCAAGGAATTGAGTGAAGCGCTGACGGAGTCGCCGTTTGCCAACGCGGACTTTGTCCTGATGGACGAAGAGGAGCAGATTGGCCAACTGGAGAGCGTGGGCGACGAGATGACGTTTGTGCAGAGGATTGATCCCGCGGGGTTTGAGAGCGCGGATTTTGTGTTCTTTGCCGAGTCAGAAGAGACGACGCGGAAGTACTGGAAGCCGGCGCAGCGTGCGGGCGCGAGCATCGTGGACATGACGGCGGGAATTGAGAACGAGCCGGGAGTGCTGCTACGGGCGCCATGGGTGCAGGAGAGCGGGGAGGCCGAAGGCGAGACGCCCGGGCTGGCAACATCGGCAGTGGTTCCGGCGCATCCAGTAGCGGTGGCGGTGGGGATGCTGACGCAGCGGTTGGAGCAACTGGGCGCCTTGCGATGCGCGGCGGTGACGGTGCTGGAGCCTGCCTCGGAGTATGGGCGGGAGGCGATGGATGAGTTGCACCAGCAGACGGTGAACCTGCTGAACTTCCAGAGCCTGCCGAAGTCGGTTTACGACACGCAGGTGGCGTTTACGGCGACGCCGGTATTTGGGGAGGCGGGGAAGTTCCGGCTACCGGAGCGGGAAGCGCGTATTCGGCGGCATTATGCGGCATTGCGTGGCGCGGAGCGGTCGGTGCCGTTGCAACTGGTGCACGCGCCGGTTTTTCACGGGTATGGACTGTCGATGTCAGTGGAGTTTGCGCAGCCCGTGGTTCTGGAACACGTGGAAGCGGCGCTGCAGGGCGAGCACGTGGATGTGATCATGGGGGACGCGGATGCGCCGACGAATTTGAGTTCGGCGGGGCAGGGAGACGTGCTGGTGCGGGTGCGGACCGCGAGCGGGGCGCAGGAGGGGACGAGGCAGTTTTGGATTTGGGCGGCGCTCGATAATCTGCGGATGGCGAGCCTGAATGCCGTGGCGTGCGCGATCGAATTGCAGCGGCTGCGGCCCCGGGGCAAGGTGCAGTAATGCGTGGATTTGCGCGGGTGATGAAAAGTAGCTGAATGAGTTACTTTTACGCGATGGGCTTCTGTGGCAGGCGGAAATCCTCATAATTCCGGCCGAGTTCGAGGCAAATGGCCTGGACGACGAGCTCGTGGTCGGCGCGCTGCGGAAGGCCGGAAATGGTGGCGCAGCCGACGATGCCTGCTCCGGCGACGCGAATGGGGAAGCAGCCGCCGTGAGTGGCGTAGTCGATGGTGGGCAGGCCCTGTTTTTCCTGGAGCGATGAGTTGGAGCGGTCGAGTTCTCGTCCGATGGCGTAAGAGCTGCGGTGAAAACGCGCGACGACGTTGATCTTGCGGCGGACCCATTCGGCCTGATCGGGAACGGCACCGGGAAGCGCGCAGTAGAAGAGCTGCTGGCCGAAGCGGCGGACGTCAATGACGAGATTATGGCCTCGGGCCAAGGCGAGGTCGCGGAGTCGCGAGCCGAGATTCCATGCGGTGGTTTCGTCGAAATTATCGAAGACGAGCTGGGATTCCTGTCGGGCGATGGCGGTGAGATCGTCGTCTGTGGTCATGGATGAAAGGTTTTACTCCGTGGGGGAGTGAGATTTATGGTTGCAAGTGCAGGTTAACGCAGCGGAATGGATTCGTCGATGGAGGGATGAGATGAGGACTCGCGTGGAACGAAGGGATTTCCTGAAACTGACGGGTACGGCGGCGCTGGGGGGCGTGGCGGCGTCGGCGCTGGGAGGATTTGAGACGCCGGTACGGGCCGAGGAGCCGCGGGCCGAGGCTCGGATGAGCCAGGTGGGATATTTGCCGAGAGCCGAGAAAGTGGCGACGGTGCAGTGGCCGGGAGGTTCGCGCAAGACCGCGAGGCGATTAGAGGTGCGGCGAGTGGGGGGCGGCAAGGTGCTGGAGGGCTCGCCGGGCAAAGGGTGCGTGGATGGGCTTTCAGGCGATTGGGTGCAGCTTGCGGATTTTTCAGCAGTGCGGGAGCCGGGGAAATATTGGCTGGAAGTGGAGCATGGGCAGAGGGTTGGGTTTGAAATTGACGCGGATGTATACCGGCATGCGCTGTGGATGACGACGCGGGGATATTACGGCCAGCGGTGCGGGTGCCAGGTGAACCTGGGCGGGGGGTACGAGCATCCGCCATGTCACCTGCACGATGCTTTTGATGCGAGCTCGGGCAGGACGGGCAAGTTTGTGAATCATGGCGGATGGCACGACGCGGGCGACTACGGGCGATACATGGTGAACTCGGGAATCAGCACCGGAACGCTGTTGTGGGCGTGGGAATTGTATGAGGTGAGTTTGAAACCGCTTCGGTTACAGATTCCTGAGTCGGGCGGGAAGACGCCGGATTTTCTGGCGGAGGTGCGGTGGAACCTGAACTGGATGCTTTCGATGCAGGACGCGGATGGAGGCGTGTGGGACAAGCTGACGAGTCGCAGGTTTTGCGGATTTGTGATGCCGCAGGATGATCCCCTGGAGATTTATGTGATTGGGTCCGGCAAACCGCCATACAAGGTGGCGACGGCGACGGCGGATTTTGCGGCGGTGATGGCGATTGCGGCGAGAGCGTATCGCGAGTATGACGCGGAGTTTGCGGAGCGGTGCCTGACGGCGTCGGAGC
>CAZWSD010000146.1:0-7716 GCA_964636535.1 uncultured Acidobacterium sp.
AAGAGAGGGTTTTGTGTGCCATAGTGTCCTTTCTCGCGCGAGGTCAGGTTGGCGCTCACTTCTTCAGCGAGCGCAGATGCTCACGGTACAGTTCATCGGCTTTACGAATCAGCTTCTCGTAAAAGCCACGCTTCCCATGTTTGTCGCCACCGATGAGCAGGATGGCGGCGCGTGTGGGATCGAAGGCAAAAAATGCGCGAAGCGCCAGATGTTTATCGTGCGCAGTACGCAGCTCCTTCATGTTAGGGAATGCCGATCCTTTGACGGTATCGACATAGGGCCGAGCCAGGACCGGACCCTTTTCCTTCAGAAGGTTTACGGCTGTATCGAACGATTCGCGTTCTTCCCGAGAGAGGGTCAGCATCCATTCCCGAAACTCAGGCGTGGCGCGAATCTCATAGGCCATGAAAACATTATGAGGTGTAGCGCATATTACGTCAAGCTCCTGTTCCCCATTGCAGCCGCAAACAAAGGTCAGGGGGTGCCCAGTGAGCTTTGAGCTGATACTCCCGTTCTTCCCCGAGGAGCTGCGGGCGCTGCTTCTTGACCCGTCCATCTCTGACCTGATGATTAACGGGACCACGGGCGTGTATGCAGATCGGGGCGGCGTAGTCGAGCACATTGCGCTCTCGACACCGTACACGAATGACCGTTTGCAGGCCGCGATTGAGCGTGTTGCCCGTATCCTCGGACAAGACCTCACGAGCCAGAATCCCATCCTGAATACGCGCTTACCAGACGGCTCGAGAGTCGCCGTCGTCGGCTCGCCATCTTCGATCGATGGACCGACGTTTACCGTGCGCAAATTCAATCGCTGGTTTACATCGGAGGAACTGATTGTGTCGGGTAGTTTACCTGAGCAGATTCGAGATGCGGTCGTGGGCTTCATTGGGGAGCGGAAGAACGGCATTATCAGCGGCGGAACTGGTAGCGGAAAGACGACCCTGATGAAAGCCTTGCTGGACCATGTGCCGCTTCATGAACGCCTTATTCTCATCGAGCAGCCCGCCGAACTAAAGATCGCCCATCCGAACGCCGTTCGGTGGGAGGCTGTCGATGCGATTCCAGGCCAGGTTGCCGTGACTTCGAGTCAGCTTGTCGCCGCCGCACTGCGGCATCGTCCCGACCGCATCATCATGGGTGAAATTCGCGACGAGTGCGGCTATGACCTCTTGCAAGCCATGAATACCGGTCATGGTGGCACGCTCTCCACCATCCACGCCAAGAGCGCGTGGGACGCCCTCAATCGGCTCTCGGACCTTGCCTTAAGTGCGAGACCAAATCTGAACCACTCCTTCATTCGTTCGGAGACGGCTGAGGCCATCGACTTTGTCTTGTATTGCGAGCGCGATCATGCGGGCCGACGCCGGGTACGCGAGCTTATTGCCGTGAAAGGCTACAGCCATGCGGATCAGTCCTTCGAGACCGAGGAAATCTATCGCGCTCCCTCTGCGGTAGCGGCGGCATGAGACACGGATGGAACCGGAATCGTTATGGTGCTTCATACCCACAACACGGAGCCGAATCTTTCGACGAGAAGGTGTGCGCTTGAGCATGGCGCGGGTCGCCTGAAGACAGTCGGTTTCGGAGCAGACTTGCGGCTCTATGCGGGGCCTTTGGTGGGGTCGAGTGAACCGCGTTTGCCGGTACATAGCATCACCAGGAAGCGAACGGAGAGGATTGTTCAGGCGGGTGTCTCCCGTATGTATCCCGCTTTCTGCACGGTCACGGCTTCGGGGTCTTTCCGACGCCCGGCGGCAGGCTCGTTCCTCTGCTTCGGCTTCCACCCCACCACGCAACAAGCGCGTGCCGGGGACCCCGGCATTGCGCCGCCCTGCGGGTTACGGTTTCCATCTGCGACGGACCCACCGTAAATGCAGAACTTCGGCCTTGGGAGTCGGACCCACTCGCTAGGCTCCGCCAGGTGTGACCCGAGCAGATCGGGAATTTCAAAATGGAGACACAATCATGTACCTGAACAAAGTAATTCTCATGGGCTTCCTCGGCGGCGATGCAGTCGTTCGCACCGGCAAAAACAACAAGCAGTTCACCACGCTCTCCCTTGCCACCAAAGAGTCCCGCAAGGACAAAGAGACCGGCAAGTACAACGAGCGCACCGAATGGCACAACCTCATCGTCTTCGGCAAGCTGGCCGAGTTCGCAGCCAAGCTCAAGAAGGGCGCTCACATCCAGATCGAGGGCAAGATTCAGCACTCCGAATACAAGGGTGTGAAGACTGACACGATCCGGGTGACTTCCATCCTCAAGCTCGACCGCGCAGAGGCGGTTGCCGCCGAGGATGAGTTCGATGAGATCACCGGAGAGGAAGTGGCCGCATAGGCCATTTCCTCCAGCGCGAAGCCCGGCACTCACCGGGCTTCTCTTGCTGCTAAGGCCCGCATGATCGCGCTCGCAAGAGGTGCCGCTATGAATGAAACTGCCATCCGCTTTCTCTGCCGTTGCTTCGCTCCCGATGAGACGATTGCGCTCCTGCTGCGCAGGAAGAGTCCAGCCGTTCCGACACAGCGCGTCGTCACGCTGGAGACTGCCCTTGCCCCGCGCTATCGCGCATGGCTCGCGTATGAAAACGGCACTGGAGCGAATATCTATGTCGCTGCCAATCCGCTTCACCGCGGCAGCCGGAAACGCACGAAGGAAAGCATTGCATCTGTTCGCCATCTATATATAGACATCGACACCGACGGGGATGCCCGGCTTGCTGCGCTCCGAGCATCGGATCTGGTGCCGCCGCCTACCTCAATCCCGTCTACCTCTCCAAGCAAATATCAAGTGCTCTGGCGTGTCGAAGGCTTCGACTTTGCGCGTCAGGAACAGATGCTCAAACTGCTCGCCATCGCCTTCGGCGGCGATCCCGCTTGCACGGATTGCAACCGTGTCCTCCGCGTCCCCGGGTTCCTGAATCGGAAGTACGCTCCAGCCCACCATGTCACCGCCGAATATCCCGACGATTCCATCTGGACTCCCGACGACTTTCGGCTCGATATAAGCGCGGTCGATGCCATGCTCTTGGACCACGGCTCCTCACCGCGAAAGCAGCCGGGCAAGCACAGCAATTCGGAGAGCGATTGGGCGTGGGTTATCGATCAGCTTGCCCACGGCCAAGACGCGGTGAAGCTGACGCGGGAACTGGCTTCTCGCCGCTCCGACAAACCCAATCCTCTCTACTATGCGCAACGCACTGTCGATGTCGCTTCGGCCCGCCTCTGGCTCATCGAGGGCATCCGCATGGACGACGTGATTACGATGCTCGAATGCCGCCGTCGCTTCGAGATTCCCGCTGCACTCTGCTCCGCTCGTGCGCGGGAAATTGCAGCCACCGCGCAGCGCATGATTGCCCACAGAAGGTCCGCCTGATTTCACACCCAAAGGAGAACGCAATGCCACTGCTTGAAGTCACTCAAACCCGCCACCTCAGCGCCTCCATTCGGCTCACCGATACGACTGCTACTCAGGTCGATCAATACGCCGCTTTCATTCATGCTTCCGCAAATGATGTCGTGGAGCAGGCACTGTCTTACGTCTTCTCCAAAGACCGCGACTTTCAGGAGTTCCTGAAGTCGCCGGAAGCGCAGCGGATTACGCCGACGTTGCGCGTGCGCAGAGCATCCGCAAATGAGGCTGCGGAACCGTCCGTGAAGAAGCCGGTTTCCGCAGCATCTTCAGCATCCCAAACACCGGCAGTTGTGGCGGGATCGAGAGCATGATCCGCCATCTACATCCGTGGCAGTGCCAGAACGGTGCTTCGCACCGGGTGTATCTCGACACTCCACCCCTCACAGGGTCGTGCAAGGTGCACTTAGGTGCACCTGTTTAGAAGCAACAACATAGCAAATTCTGGTGCACGTGAGTGCACCTGAGAATTTGAGGTGTTTCATGGCTCTTCTTAATGGCGAAACCGGCCCAGTTTCAGATTCAGAACGCGCAGCCAACAGGGTGTGTCCAGTGACCGTGAAGCTCACGCAGGAGGAGCACCGCGAGGTCACGGGACACTCGGAAGCATTAGGCCAGGCCCGCAGTGAATGGATGAGGGACGTGATACTCCGCGAGCTGCGGCACTCGTCCAGCGACCCGCTATTGGAGGAGGTGGTCGGCATACGCCTGCTCCTCATCAATGTCCTTCGCCCGCTCGCGAATGGACAGCAAATGCCGCCCGAAGCATTCGACAAATTGCTCGAACACATCGGTGTGCGGAAGGTGGAGATTGTCCAAAAGATGATCTCTACGCAAAGGAGATAGAGCGATGGCAAAGACAACGTGGGGTCGCAAAGAAACGATCATCTGGCCGCAAAGCCGGCCCGTCTATACCTATGCGGCAATGGTCTGCTGGATCATCCTGACGGGTCTGTTTACTTACGGCCAGCTTCGCTTACTCAGTTCGCCGTTGTGCTGGTATTACGCGCCGGTCTATGCGAGGACTTCTATCCTCGGCTCATTCAGCCGGACCCATCGGAGTCAGTACCGGATGCTCTTTCTTATCGGACCCGGCAAGAAGCCGAGCCCTGCCATGAATGACGACGTAGTGCATGGACAGACACTGGAGCCAGGTGGTCGCATCATCCCTCTGGCGCTTTCTCCGGATGCACGGCAAAATGGCGATGATTTGCTCTTTCTCGGTTCGGTTCGGAGCTATGTGGACGCCCGCCTCAATGACTACCTGAAAGCGGTCATATATGGCGGCAAAGACCTGTCCGCGATCCTCAAGACTCCCATGCTTTGCGGCGTCGGAGCCTTTCTGCTATTCCTCCCGTTTGCCGTCACCAAAGACGTGAAGCGGCAGAAAGCACTCAAGTATGGATGGCGACTGAAAGGCCCCGAACGACTCACTCCGCAGGAATTCACCAGGACTGTAAAAGGTGATGGAATCGGCTTCAAAACCGATGGCATGAGAGAGATGCTGCGTATCCCGGCGAAGGCCGAAGCACAGCATATGCAGATCATTGGCGACACAGGCGCGGGTAAATCCGCCCTGATGTTCCAGGTGCTTCGTCAGGTCCGCAGCCGGGGCGATTCGGCCATCGTCTATGACCCAGCCCGCGAGTTCGTGAAGCGCTTCTATGACCCGACGCGCGGCGATGTCATCCTCAATCCGCTGGACAAACGCTGCCCCTATTGGGGGCCAGCCGAAGAGTTGCGCAGCCGCTCTGAGGCAAAGGCATTAGCCGTGTCCCTTTTCCAGCCGCCACAGGATCGCAAGGGCGAGTTTTTCATCGAGTCGCCACAGAAAATCTTTGCGTTCCTCATGGCCTATGGCCCAACGCCCGATGAGCTTGTGCAATGGATGTCCAACCCCGACGAGATCGACCGCAGGCTCAAAGGCACAGAACACGCGCACCTGATTGACCCGAAGGCTCACCAGCAGCGGGCCGGTGTTCTCGGCTCTCTCGGATTGGTCGCAGACAGCCTCCGGCTGTTGCCGAAAAAGGGTGAAGGCAACGGTGAATGGACAGCTACCGAATGGGTTCAAAAACGGCAGGGCTGGATCTTCCTTACATCTCTTCCAGCCGAACGTGAAGCCCTGCGCCCGCTACAGAGCCTATGGATTGATTGGCTGGTTTTACGGCTTTTGAACGAGCCGACCAAAGAGCAGAAGCGTGTCTGGTTTGTGATCGACGAGCTGGCGAGCTTGCAGAAGTTGCCGCAGCTTCATACCGCCATCACGGAGAACCGCAAGAGTCGCAACCCCGTCGTGCTTGGATTCCAGGGCAAAGCCCAGCTTGAGTACCTTTATGGACATTTGGCCGAAGTGATGCTCTCGCAGCCTGCGACCAGCGTTTGGCTCACCACGAAGGAGCCGAACGCCGGAGAGTGGGTCAGCAAGTTCATCGGAAAGGTGGAGATCGAGCGATTGCGCGAGACGCACTTCGACGGCACACGGGCAGGTCGCAATTTCACCGTCGAACGGCAGGTGGAACCGCTGGTCCTGGAGTCCGAAATCTCCGGCCTCGCAGACCTGCACGCCTATATGAAGTACCAGAACTATGTGACGTACTTCTCCTTCCCATACTTCGATATGCCCGAAGTCGCCAGGCCATTCGAGATGCGCGAGCGGCCCGAAGACAAACTGCCGTATAACCCAGAGACTGTGCGCGCCAGCGGGCCGGAGGCATCCCCTGCGGAACTGAAGCAGGAGCCGGAGTCCTCCAGCTCACCACCGCCGAATGAGCCTGCGGCGGCGCAGTCCATTCAACCGGAACCGGCCATGACCTCTGGTGCCCATGAGGAACACGTCGCTGTTCATACCGGATGGAGTCTCTAATGCTGAATATCTCGAAGCCACTCTCGGCCAGCCAGGCACAGACCTACCACGAGAAAGAGTTCACCGCCGCCGAGCAGAACTACTGGAAGCAGGGCGACACCATTCAGGGGGAATGGCACGGCAGACTGGCAGAACAGTTCGGATTGTCGGGAGCCGTGGGCGCAGAAGAATTTGCCCGACTGTCGGAAGGACAACATCCAGAGACTGGTAATCAGTTGGTCCTGCATCGCGCCGTCCATGAGTATCGCAATGCCGATGGAAAGACGGTCTCGCCGGTTGAGCACCGTGCGGGTTGGGATGCAACTTTCTCTGCACCCAAATCCATCTCTTTGACCGCACTTGTTGGCGGTGACGATCGTGTGCGTGAGGCACATCGAGAGGCGGTCAATGTTGCCCTGAATGAGTTTGAGCGCTATACGCAGGCCAGCATCGGCGGGAATCATCCTGCCGAGACCACCGGGCAGTTTGTCGCGGCAAAGTTCGAACATGACACTGCCCGCCCGGTAGACGGATACGCCGCACCGCAACTCCACACGCATGTCGTCATCTTCAATATGACTGAGCGCGAGAACGGGAAGATGCGAGCATTACAGCCGCGCGCCCTCTTCGAGAGCCAGCAGTTTGCTACTGCCGTCTATCAGTCCCATCTCACCTACAAACTGCGCTCCCTGGGCTATGAGATCGAAGCCGGAAAGAGCGGTGCGCCGGATATCAAGGGCTACACGCAGGAGTATTTGGACGCTTCCAGCCCTCGCCGCCAACAGATCGAAGAGGCTCTATCTCGAAGCGGATTCACCGGGCCGGAGGCCGCGCAGATAGCCGCGCACAACACCCGCGATAAGAAAGTGATTCTGTCTCCCGATCAAATCCTGGCCGCGCACAAACAGATTGCCGATGAGTTCGGCAATCAGGCCGATAGGGTTGTGGCTGAGGCGCGGAAACGCAAGAAAGAGCAGGCGCACGAACGTCCGGAACATGAACGCCGCCAGCAGGTGCGGGAGGCCGTCACCTTCGCCCGCGATAAAGGCTTTGAGCGTGAGGCCGTGGTGGATGAACGTGCCCTCTACGTGAATGCGTTGCGCCGGGGCATGGGAGAGATGACCTACCCGGAGGTCCGCGCCAGCTTCGAGGCGCGTATTGCGTCCGGCGAGTTCAAGGAGATGGCTGGGAATGGTCAGGAGGCAGGACGTAGGTTCACGACGGCAGCGACGATCAAGGCCGAAAATGACATTGTTCAGAAGGTTCAGGATGGACAGGACCGGGCACCGCAGATCATGTCTATCGAGTCCGCAGTGCCTCTCACCGAGTCGCGTCCTCATTTCAATGCAGCCCAGAAGAGAGTTGTTGAGGAGGTCTTGACCTCACGCGATCAGGTGCAGGGATTGCAGGGACGAGCCGGATCGGGGAAGACTTCAGTGCTTTCCCTGATTCGTGAGGGA
>CAZWSD010000147.1:0-7711 GCA_964636535.1 uncultured Acidobacterium sp.
TTCTGCGATGTGTATCCGGCATGAAGGTCCTCGATTACAAGTTTACCGCGAGGGTCGCGGCGGACGCCGCCCGGGGGCTGCTTGAGAGATGCGCGGGAAAGGGTGGGGATTCGGGGGGAAGTGGACAAGGATGGGGTGAATCGATTAAGAATAGGTTGCGCGTTCTGGATAAATTGATTTACTAGGGAAAGTTTTTGAGGCGTGGCGTCTGGGAGGCTTGACCGGATTTTGCGCGAGAGGAGAGTGCGGGAATGAAGATGAACCGGCGGGATTTTGTGCGTGGGGCCGCGGTGGCGGCGGCCGCGGCGGGGGCGACCCCGAAGATGGTGGCCGAGGGGATGCAGCCGGGCGCGTCGGTGGATGCGACGGTGCGGCACCAGCAGATGGACGGGTTTGGATTTAGCGAGGCTTTTGGGCAGGCGTTTGGACTGATGCGGATGCCGGAGGAGAAGCGGGAGTTTTTGCTGGACCTGATGTTTGATGAGAAGAAGGGGATGGGGTTCACGATTCTGCGGAACATTATCCAGGATGGCGGGATGGCGAAGGGGCCGTTCAGCGAGGCGGGGGAGTCGATTGAGCCGGTGCAGGGCAAGTGGAACTGGAATGGCGACAAGGACCAGATATGGCTGATGGGCGAGGCCAAGAAGCGTGGCTGCGGGAGGTTCTTCTCGACGGCGTGGTCGCCGCCGGCGTGGATGAAGACGACGCATGAGGTGAATCGGGGCGGACAACTGCGGAATGACATGTACCAGGCGTTTGCGGATTACCTGGCCGAGTATGTGCTGGGTTACAAGAAGCACTTTGGAATTGATATCTATGCGATATCGCCGGCGAATGAGCCGGATTTTCTGGCGCCGTGGCCTTCTTGCATCTGGAGCGGGGAGCAGTTGGCGGTGTTTTTGCGGGCGGCGCTGATTCCGACGTTTGAGAAGCGGGGCGTGCTGGCGGAGATTATTGTGAACGAGGACGCGCGTTGGACGGATTTGTCGATTAACACGATTCTGGATGATCCAACGTGCGCGAAGGCGGTGAACATTGTGGCGGCGCATGCGTACACCGATGACTACACGCCGTATGTGCCGCTGTGCAAGCGGACGGGAGTGTTCCACCAGGCGCTGAAGATGGGCAAGCGGGTGTGGGAGACGGAAGTGAGCGCCGATGGGAAGAACATCACGAATATCACAGACGGCGTGTACTGGGCGCGGCTGGTGCACACGCACCTGGCGGTAGACCAGGTGAGCGGCTGGCTGTGGTGGTGGGGCGCATCGCTGGCGGAGAAGTCGCGGGGGTCGCTGATTGGGATTGATCCGAGGAATGGGACCTATGAGCTGACGAAGCGGTTTTACACGATCGGGCAGTATGCGAGGTTTATTCGTCCGGGGGCGCACCGGATTGAGGGGACGGCGATGCCGGACAAGGATGTGGATTTGTCGGCGTACCGGGACGAAGAGGGCGGGAAGACGATTGTGGTAGGGATCAATCGAGGGATGTCGGAGCGGAGATTTCCTGTGACGCTGAAGGGCGTGATGGGCGAGAAGGCGCGGATGGTGAGGACGTCCGGGACGGAGAACCATGCGGAGCTGAAGGAGGTACGGGTGAGGAGGGGAGCGTTCCATGCGGTGGCCGCGGCGGAGAGTGTGACGACATGGGTGATTGGCTGAGGGGGGATATATTCGCGCTGTGATGGGGCGCACACGGGCCGCGCCGTGATCTGAGAAGATATTGGTATGGCGCACCTTCAGGACCAGCTCGACCAGATCACCGAAAATACGCGGACGCTGGTGCAGCCGGAGCGGCTGGCGGTGGTTGACCGGGCGGTGGAGGAGCTCTTCGTCTCTGGGATTGAGGGCCGGATTTTGCCGGTAGGTGCGAAGATTCCGGAGTTTGAGTTGCCGGATGCGTCGGGGAAGACGGTGCGGTCAGAGGATTTGCTGGCGCTGGGCCCGCTGGTGATTTCGTTCTTCCGGGGGCGGTGGTGTCCGTATTGCGTGACGGAGCTGGAGGCGTGGCGGGATCTGTATCCCCTGGTCCGGGAGTGGGGCGGGCTGGTGATTGGGATTTCTCCGCAGACGCAGCGGCAGAGCGATTTTACGGCGGGGCACCACAGGATACCGTATGCGCTGCTGACGGATCGTGGATGCGCGCTGGCGGAGCAGTTTGGGCTGGCGTACACGGTGCCGGAGTACCAGCGGAGCTATTACCGGAGCATCCTGGTGAATATTCCGTTTGTGAACGGCGAAGAAAGCTGGCGGCTGCCGCTGCCGGCGACCTATGTGGTGGGGCAGGATGGTAGGGTATTGTTTGCCGAGGGGCATGCGGACTTTCGCGTGAGGCCGGAACCGGAGGAAGCGCTGCGACCGATGATGGCGATGCGGGAATAGGCTCAGCGGGGTGTGTGACAGAGAGGAAACGGCGCGGAGGAGTTCCGCGCTTTTTTGTTTTGCGAGGAATCGCGTGGCTGCGGCGACGGCGCTGTGGGAGGATTGAACCAGACGAAGGGAGATGGGATGCCGCAAGAAGTAGACCCCAGAACACTGCTTGCCGCCGAGCGGACCTACCTGGCATGGTTGCGAACCGGGTTGGCGCTGATGGGTTTTGGGTTTGTGGTGGCGCGCTTTGGGCTGTTTGTGCGCGAGCTGCAGATCCATTACGGCGGTGGAGTAGCCCCCAGCGGATCGAATGGTGCGTCGCTGTGGTTTGGTGTGGCGTTGGTGGGTTTGGGCATTTTTGTGGAAATCAGCTCGACGCTGCGGCACAGGAGATTGATTGATCGGCTGGGAAGCGGTCAGCCGATGGACGGCAGACCCTCGCGTGTGGGTACGGCAGTGGCGATTTTGCTGGCGATAGCGGGCGTGGCGCTGGTGGCGTATCTGCTGATGGTGCGCTAGACACTGGTTTGGGAGAAGGTTCGGGTCTGACGGGTGAGTTTGCGCGAGGCGTTGTTGCCCGGGGGAACGAAACAGCGCGGAGCGATTCCATGTTGTTTTGCTTGGGTTTCTGGGAAGGGCCGGCTTAGTGGAGGCGGCGCGATCCGGGGTGATGGGCGAAGAACATTTGCCGGAAGCGGAGACGGAAGTCGGCAACGGTTACAGGCATACCCAGCCCCATCCAGAGGAGCACCAGGGTGAGGCCCACGACGTGGACCGCAACGATGATGGCGCCGATGATTTCCATGGCATTCATAACATTGAGGAGATGGTGTGTGGAGACGGGTGGTTGCCTGTTGCCGTGGTGATATCGTGGGGGGGCGTTTGAGCGTGGATGCATGGCCGCGGCGGGGGTGTCAGGCGCGGCGTGAGGGTTTGGGGTGGTAGCCGATGAAGTCGCGGAGGAAGCGGAGGCGGAATTGCGCCAGGGTTTTGGGTTTGCCGAGGGCGAACCAGAAGACGATGAGAAAGATAACAATGATGTGCAGGGCGAGTGCCCCGATCCCAACGATGTCCATGGCGGTCATAACTAGTAATGGATGCCAGCGGGGTGGGTAGGGATTCGGGGTGTGATGGGTGCTACGGCGGGGAATCTCCGGCAGTGCTGAATGGGTGAGTTGGCCGCCGGCGATTGGCGGATAGGGCCCGGCGTCTCTCCTCACTCTGCACCAGGCTAAAGTTCGAGAGCCATGGTAACAACATACTGCCGGTCCTTCGTGTGGTTGGGGCCGCGTTTGCGTCCCAACTCCGCTCAGGATGACACCATTAGGGGTTTGTGCGACGGCTTCGGTGGGAATTATTCGAGGTCGTCGGCGGTTTCGGTTACGGTGGCGGGGATGGCGCCATTGCGGCGGAGGATCAAGTAGCCGCGGATGAAGGGGTCGAGGTAGCCGTCGAGCACCTTGTCTACGTCGCCTACTTCGACCTTGGTGCGGTGGTCTTTGGCGATGCGGTAGGGCTGGAGGACATAACTTCTGATTTGAGAGCCGAAGTTAATGTCCAGCTTGGAGTCTTCCAGCTTTTTGGTTTCAGCCTGTTTCTTTGCGAGCTCGTATTCGTAGAGGCGCGAGCGGAGCATCTTCATGGCCTTCTCGCGGTTTTTGTGCTGCGAGCGCTCGTTCTGGCACTGGACGACGATGTTGGTGGGCAGGTGGGTGATGCGGACGGCGGAGTCCGTGGTGTTGACGTGCTGGCCGCCCTTGCCGCCGGAGCGGTAGGTATCGGTGCGGAGCTCGTCGGGCTTGATGTCGATCTGGATGGAGTCGTCGATCTCGGGGGAGACGAAGACGCAGGCGAAGCTGGTGTGGCGGCGCTTGGCCTGGTCGAAGGGGGAGATGCGGACGAGGCGGTGGACGCCGGTTTCCCCGGAGAGCAGGCCGAAGGCGTAGTCGCCGGAGATGGTGAAGGTAGCGGACTTGATGCCGGCTTCTTCGCCGTCCTGATAGTCGTTGATTTCGGTTTTGAAGCCCTGCTGCTCGGCCCATCGGAGGTACATACGCATGAGCATCTCGGCCCAGTCCTGTGACTCGGTGCCGCCGGCGCCTGGATGGACGGTGACGATGGCGTTGAGGGGATCGGTTTCTCCGGAGAGCATGGTGCGGGCTTCGAGCTTTTCGGCGTAGTCGCGAAGGGCGGCTATTTCGCGCTGGAGGTCTGCTTCCAGTGAGGCGTCTGGCTGGCCTGCGGCTTCGCTTTCTCGGGCAAGCTCGAAGTAGGCGTTGATGTCGCCGGAGCGGCGGCTGAGTTCGGCGTCGCAGGCGAGCTGCTCCTCGATGCGCTTGCGTTCGCGCATGATGGGCTGGGAGAGCTGTGGGTTGGACCAGAGGGCGGGGTCGGAGAGTTTTGCTTCTACGGCAGAGAGTTCGGAGCGGAGGCGAGCGGGGTCAAAGATACTCCCGCAGGTCGCGTACCTGGTCGCGGACGGGGGCGAAGGCGAATTCGAGATCAGAAAGCATCTTGGGGACCTGTCTTTTTCTATTAGTTTACAGGGAGTAAAGGGGAAGCTACAGGTTTCTGCGGAGCTTGGCGCGATGACGCGCGCCGAGGTCCGGTCGGATTAACAATAGAGGAATGGAGATTCGCGGGGACGATGTGCTGATTGTGGTGGATGTGCAGAATGATTTCTGCCCGGGCGGGGCGCTGTCTGTTCCGCGAGGGGACGAGGTGATTGCGCCGATACTCAGGGCGGCGCAGGGGTTCGAGCACGTGGTGCTGACGCAGGATTGGCATCCTCGGGGACATGGGTCGTTTGCGTCGTCGCACGAGGGCCGGAAGCCGCTGGAGAGGGTGGCGATGCGGTATGGGGAGCAGTCGCTGTGGCCGGATCATTGCGTGCAGGGGACGTGGGGCGCGGAGCTGCACAAGGCTCTGGACGTGGCGAAGGCGGAGCTGATCTTGCGGAAGGGCTTCAGGGAGGAGGTGGATTCGTATTCGGCATTTTATGAGAACGACCGGGTGACGCCGACGGGGCTGGGGGGATATTTACGGGAGCGGGATCTGAAGCGGGCATTTTTCGCGGGGCTGGCGTACGACTTTTGCGTGGGATTTTCTGCGCTGGACGCGCGGCGTCTGGGGCTGGAGGCGGTGGTGCTGAGAGATGCGTGTCGGTCGATAGACGTGGCGGGGTCGGAGGCGGCGATGGAGGCGCGTCTGCGCGAGGGGGGCGTGGTGGAGGGGCGAGTTTGAGGATTGCGGAGCCAGGCGACGCATATACTTAGGGCATGATGGGCGCGGTTCGATTCTTGTGGAATGTGACGCGCGGTCACCGGCTGAGGCCGTGGCGGAGCGAGCTATTGAAGTGGCGGATCGAGACGTATTCGGGGATTGCGGCGGAGACACTGGACCGGCGCGCGGTGATGGATTTTTTGTGGCGTGAGCGCAAGAGTTTGCGGCAGTTTCTGAAGTGGACGGACGAGATGGACGGGTTCCGGAAGCAGGCGGTGAAGGCACAACATTTGCAGGGGCCGCATTGAGATACAGGGGTCTGCTGGCGGCATGGGCGGTGATGTTGGTGGCACTGGGCTGTACGGCGGCGGCGCAGGAGCCGTTTCCGGGTGAGCCGCCGCCAGGCGCGCATGTGCATCACCCGAGGATGTCGAGGGGGATGGGGCGGGAGCTGCCTTCGCAGGTGGATCCGGGTGTACCGGTGCTGAAAGTGACGAGCAGCCTGGTGCTGGTGCCGACGCTGGTGAGGCGGCCGGACGGGAAGACGATCTACGACCTGAAGGCGAGCGATTTTACGGTGCTGGATGATGGTGTTGCGCAGAAGGTGCATCTGGACAGCGATATGGACCTTGCGCCGGTGTCGATGGTGGTGTGTGTGCAGCGGGGGCGGGATGCACCGATGGTGCAGGAGGAGATTGCGCAACTGGGGCCGCTGCTGCAGTTGTTTGCAGGGGGCGGAAACGGAGAGGTGGCGCTGGTGGAATTTGATTCGAAGCCGGTGTACGTGGATGCGTTTTCGCGGAATTTGAGGCAGGTGGAGAACGACCTTGGGAGCATGCCGCCGGGCGATGGCGGGGCGGCGATCATGGACGCGGTTGGGTACTCGCTGGATTTGCTGTCGGCGCAACCGGCGGACCGGCGGAAGATTCTGTTGCTGGTGAGCGAGTCGCGGGACCATGGCAGCGTGCATGTGAGCGTGCCGTCGCTGGTGCAGCGGATTGGGGAGACGAACACGCTGGTGCTGAGCCTGATATTTTCGCCGGTGCGGGCGGAGCTTGGTTTTGACTGGCGCCATGGGGGAGGGTATCGCGGAGATTCTGCTGGCCTGCTGGCTCCACTGCTGATGACGTATAACGCGATGCGGAAGAATGTTCCGAAGGCGCTGGTGGAGATGAGTGGCGGCGAGTATGCGAATTTCTCGCGGGACAAGCGGTTCCAGATGGATGTGGTGCAACTTGCGAACGATGCGCTGAACCGGTACTTGCTGAGTTTTCATCCGAGTGACCTGAGGGCGGGTTTACATCATCTGAAGGTAATGGTGCATGTGAATGAGAAGGCCCGAGTGATTTACCGGACGAGCTATTGGAATCCGGGGCCGAGTGGCTGAAGGATCCTTTGGGGAGCGGGAAAGCGCGACGGTGCAAGGAAATCAGCAGAGGAGGCGATGAGATGGGAGAAATTGTGCGTTTGAAGGCGAGCGATGGACATGAGCTGGATGGGTATGTGGCGCGTCCGGAGGGTGAGCCGCTGGCCGGGCTGGTGGTGGTGCAGGAGATTTTTGGGGTGAATGCGCATATTCGTTCGGTGACGGATGGATGGGCGAAGGATGGATTTCTGGCGGTTGCCCCTGCGCTGTTTGACCGTGTGGAGCGGGGTGTGGATTTGGGTTACAGCGGGGCGGATATGGAAAGGGCGCGGTCTTTTTTTCCTAAGCTGGACATGGAAAAGAGCGTGATGGATACGGCGGCGGGGCTGGAGTGGGTGCGGCAGCAGACGGGGAAGAAGTGCGGGGTGATCGGGTACTGCTTTGGGGGTTCGATTGCGTGGATTGCGTCGGCGCGGCTGCATGCGGACGCGGCGGTTGGCTACTATGGCGGTTTCATCGCGAAGATGGTGGGTGAGCAGCCGGAATGCCCGGTGATGTTGCATTTTGGGAAGCTGGACAAGCATATTCCGCAGACGGATGTGGACGCGATCGAGCAGGCGCATCCTGAGGTACAGGTATTTCGGTACGAGGCGGATCATGGATTCAACTGCGATGCACGGGCGAGCTACAACGCGGCGGCGTCAGAGGTGGCTCGGGAGCGGTCGCTGGAGTTTCTGAAAGAGCAGTTGGGAGT
>CAZWSD010000148.1:0-7693 GCA_964636535.1 uncultured Acidobacterium sp.
TTGGCATCGATGTAGTTTTCGAGATCGCGGACCTCGGGAACGAGCATGGGCTGGCGCGAGAGCGCGACCTGGCCGGTGACTCCCTGGCCGAGGTGGATACGGAGGCGTTCAATCTCCGGTTTGTGGCCGATCTGGAAGCGCATGCGGAGGTCATTGCTGCGGGTATCGATGAGCAGGATGGCGAAGATTTTGTAGTCGATTACGGCACGGACGAGGGCGGCGGTGCGCTGCAGGAGAGTCTGGAGATCGAGGGTGGTATTGAGTGCGTCAGTGAGTCGGAGGAGGAATTCGGTCTGGCCTGGCTCGACGCGGATTGCGGGCGCGGTGCCGGGCGCGGCGGGGCCTGTGGGGCGGTAATCGCCCTCAAACGATTCGGGGTGATTTTGAGGGGGTGACTGGGGACGCGATTCGGGCACGATTCTCCTGTTGACCTGTCATGATAGAGCATCCGGCGTGACGCTGTAGAGTGGCGAATATTGGCCCTGAGCGGTCTGACAAGGCGAACTGATTAAAGGGTGCAGGCGACGGTTGAAGTATGGGGTTCGAGAATCCGGATGTCCGGAAGGTTACGGTATCGCTCGGCGAAGTCCATGCCATAGCCAATAACGAATTCATTTGGGATGCTGAAGCCGACGTAGTCTGCCTGGATGGGTTGGATGCGGCGCGAAGGCTTATCGAGCAACGTGGCAATGCGGATGGATCGCGGTCTGTGGCGCTGAAAATGACTGTGCAGGAAGCTGAGGGTGATGCCGGTATCCAGAATGTCTTCGACGACGATCAGGTGGCGGTCTTCGACGGGCTCGGTGAGGTCCTTGATGAGCTGTACGGCGCCGCTGGACTGGGTTCCGGACTTGTAGCTGGAAACGGCGACGAAATCGAAGGTGCAGTCTACGTGGATGGCGCGGGCGAGATCGGCGAGGAAGATGGCCGCCCCTTTGAGTACGCCGACCAGGATGACACTTTCACCACGGAGGTCATGGCGGATCTGGCGGCCCATTTCGTGGACGCGGGTCTGGATCTGGTCGCGAGTGAAGAGGATGCGGAGGTTTTCGGTAGCAGGAAACTGGGGCTGGTCGGGCATGTTCAGAACTTAGATTAGAGCACTCCAGAGGAATTATGGAACGAGAGACAGCCTGATATGGATGCGATGGCGGCTCTGGTGCGTCTATATACTGAGAGTAACGGTTATTCATGTATCCATTTATTCATATTCCCTTTCCACGGTTTACGCTTGGCCCACTGCATATGGGTCCGTTTTCCATCGGCACATTTGGGCTGATGATGTGGCTCTCGGCAGTGTTTGCCTGCTGGGTGCTGTACGTTAACCTGAAGCGCTGGAAGATAGACGCCGATGCGATCAGCATCATCGCGTTTGCGACGGTGGCCGGCGTAGCGGGCGCAAAGCTTTATCACGTACTGGAGAAGCCGGAAGTCCTGATGGCGCACCCGTCGCTGTTGATCAGCCGGGCCGGATTTGCGTGGTTTGGCGGGCTGCTTGCCGGCGTGGCGGCATTGTTGTGGCAAGGGGGTACGTATAAGATCCGTCCGCTGCGGATGCTGGATTTGTGCGCGCCGTCGGCGGCGCTGGGCTATGGAATTGGGCGTTGGGGCTGCCAGCTTTCCGGCGATGGGGATTACGGGATTCCAACGAAGATGTGGTTCGGGATGAGTTACCCGCATGGGATTGTACCGACGACGCAGAAGGTGTATCCGACGCCGATTTTTGAGTTTATCGGCGCGACGATCATTTTTTATATTCTTTGGCGGCGGAGCCGGCCTGGGACGCCACGGCGTCTGGGGCAGATAACGGGCGAGTACCTGATCTGGACCGGGGCGGCGCGTTTCCTGGTGGAGTTTATCCGGCGGAATCCGAAGATATTTCTGGACCTGACGAATGCGCAGTGGGCTAGCATCGGGTCGATGCTGGGTGGGATCATCCTTCTGTGGTGGTCGCGGAAGCACGGATCGCTTGTGGAAATGGGGCAGGACGGCAGGCAGCCGGAAGAAGAAGGCGGATCCAAGGTGGAGGCCGCAGCTGCCGCTGGGCATGGCTGAAGGGCAGATGGCTGAGATGGATTTCGTGCGGCCCTCCCGGGACGGGAGGGCCGTTTTGCGGCTAAATTACAGGGTTTTCAGGTAGGCCTTGGCGAGGTCGAGGTTGGGGAAGAGTTTTTCGTCGGCCTGGAAGGCGGGCGGGTGGACGCAGCGGCGGCCGTTGCGGGATTTGACGGGATGCTTGAGGTGGAGCATCTCGTGGTACATGAGGTATTCGATGGCGTAGCGGGGCGTGTTGGACCGGTCGAATACACGGCTGATCATGATGGTATTGTGGGCCGGGTCGTAGTGACCGAGGAGGCGGCGCGCGGAGTGCTCGCTCCAGGTAAGGAGCGGACGGCCGAGGAGGCTGTGGAAGAAGCGGAGGTTGAGGGACTCGAAGACTTCTTCCAGGTTGTAGTGCGCGCCCTGGTGCGTGGAGATGCGCTTGCGTCCGCGAGTCTGGCGAATGCGTTCGGAATGTCGGACCATGGTTTCGCTGCTGGTATAGCGACGGTAGCGGCGGGCATGGTTGGGGTCGATGGGTTTGCGGTAGAGTTTGGCGATGAGGATGTGCGCGATGGCGCGCAGGACGGGTTCGGGCGCGCCTTCGAGGAGGTCAGAGAGGCTGACGCGGAGTTGGCCTTCGCGCAGGCGAATGGTGGTGTTGAGACTGGTGAAGCGATAGAAACGGACGTGGATCGGCGGGATGGGAGCGCGCGGACGGAGGGCGCGGTATTCTTCCTGGAACCAGTGGACGAGTTCAGTGTTCACTACAAGCTGAAGTTAGCACAGTGGGAGGGCATGGGCATCCACAGGGGGATGGCGGAAAGAGGATGGCGGCGCGACGCGGGTCTCGCAAGAAGAGGCGCACAATTGGGCCGGAGATTCAGGTATCGAGGCGCGGAGCACTCGTGAGGCGACTATGAACCGGCTTATTGTGGGATTCTTGATTCTGCCCGCGATATTTCTGGTTTCCCGTGGCGAAGCGCCTCCTCCTCCGAAGGTTTCCGGAAGCAGCCGGCGCAGTGGGGTGTATGCCAGAACGACGCTCCGACGACGCAGGTGAGCGTATCGTCGGCGGGGCTGGCGAAGTGTGGCAGCAGCGCCAAGGGCGCGTATACGGTGTTCGCTTTTGATATGACGGAATGCAACGCGATATCGGCGTGTGGTGAGGGATGCTCGATCCGCGGGGCGGCGCAGCTGACATGCCCGTAGGCGGAGCGGTCGAAGATTGGATCCGGTCTAGTTGACCCAGCACGGCAGATGCTGGAAGCCTGGGCGGGCGAAGAAGAAGCCCTGGAAGTAGCGGACGCCGAGGTCGCGGAGGGCGAGCAGTTCGTCGCGTGTTTCGACGCCTTCAGCGATGACCTGAATGCCGAGGGACTGGCAGGCGGACATGATGGACTGAACGATGACGCGCGGGGCGAGCCGGGAGTGAACTTCGCGGGTGAGTTCGCGGTCGATTTTGAGGATATCGGGCTGGAAGTTGGCGAGGAGGTTCAGGCCGGCGTAGCCTGCGCCGAAGTCGTCAATGGCGACGCGAAAGCCGCAGGAGCGATACTCGCGGATGATGGAGTTGAGGTGTTCCTGATCGCGGACGCGTTCTCCCTCGGTGACCTCAAAGATGAGGCGGTCGAGGGGAAAACATTTGAGGGCCGCGGTTTCGAGGGTCCGTCTGAGGCAAGCGGCGGGATTGTAGACGGCGTTGGGATAGAAGTTGATGCAAAGGCTTGCGTCCGTGGTTGTCATTCCGAGGTCGGCGGCCATTTCGATGGCCTTTGCGCGGCAGCCCTGGTCGAGTGCATAGCGGTTGGAGTCGTCCGCGAGATCAAGGACGGTGCAGGCGGGCTCGCCGTTGACGCCGCGAACGAGAGCTTCGTAGGCGTACGTGGATTGCGTATCGAAATCCACAATGGGCTGAAAGGCCATGGAATACGGAACCGGGAAAGTGCTGGTGAGGCAATGTTGCGGGCAACCCAGCATGGGGTTCTGATCCGGGACGGGATTTTGCTTTGGCATCGAAACAGTCGCCACGATAACTCCTGAAACTCCTGAGGCGATGAGGGTCGCCTCTCCTTGCTTTATCGGCGAGCAGCTTCCCCGACTGGAGGGGGATGAGCAATCGTCGGTACCGCTGGTCGGTGAAGGCCGGGAGCCTTGAAGCTGTTCGTGTACATACCCCGGCAAACACGTTGACGTTTTTGAGGTTAGTGCCTGGCAGGCGGTGCATCAATTAAAAATCAGCCAGAATCAGGGCCAATTTCAAAATGGAACCAGAATAGGCACGGGCGGATGAATCTTTAACGTTCTAATTACCCAATGCTTGGAGCCTATGCCTTGCCTGCCGGACCTGGGTAGAGAACTTGCCGGCGGGCGCTGCTGCCAGAAATCGATGGTAGTATTCCACGGCTAGTTTACTACGATGCAAATGGTCGTAAGCGGTTGCCCAGAGGAAAAGCGTGGCGGGAGTATCAGGGGTGAGACGCGCGCGGTGAGCGAGGGCGTCGAGCTCTTGTTGGTATTGGTGTAATTGGCTGGAAGCAAAGGCGATTCCTGACCATGCATCAATGTCAGAGGGGTTGAGCCGGGCGGCATTCTGGAATTGGGTGACGGCCTGGGCGTATTTTTGCTGGCGAATGAGGACCTGGCCGTAAGAGTCGAGCAGTTCCGAGTTCCTGGGGTCGGCGGCGATGACCTTTGGGTAAAGGCCGGCGGCTTTGTTGAGTTGACCCGACTGGAGGTAAGCGTCTGCGAGCATGGCTCCGACGCTGGGGTTGTGAGGATGGATCTGGTGGAGTCTTTTGAGGGAGGTGATGGCTTCGGGGAGTTTACCCTGGGCGGCTAAAATGGCGGCGAGTTGGGCGTTGAGAGCGGGATTGTCGGGATCGCGGTCGAGGGCGGAACGGACGAGGGGTTCAGCCTTGGAGTATTGCTTCTGAAGGATGTAGAGCTGGGTGATTCCTGCGATGGCCTGGGGGTTTTCTGGATTTTTGGCGAGGACTTTCTGGTATTCCTGCTGGGCGATGTCGTTATCGCCTGCGTTTTCGGCGATCTGGGCGGCGAGGAGGGTGTCGGAGGTGGTTTCGGGGGTAAGCTTGAGAGCCTGGGCGAGGTCGCCGCTGGCTTGTGTGGGGTTGCTTTGGACGAGGAGGCGGGCGAGGGCGCGGTAGGCCTGGGCGGTGGCGGCAGGATTTGGCGGGTTGGGCGTGGAGTGGGTGGCGGCTTCGAGCTGCGTCTGGGCTTCTGCGCTGCCTTTGCGGGCGAGCAGGAGGCCGAGAGCAAGGTGCGATTCAAACTGTCCTGGGTTGATGGCGAGGGCTTTGCGGAAGTCGGCTGCGGCAGCGTCGGTATGGCCCTCGGCGTCTTCGCAGTAGCCGAGATCGAAGTAAGCGCGGTCATTTTTGGGGTGAGCAGCAAGAAAGGAGTGGAGATGGTTTTCCGCAGTCGCGCAATTGCCGGAGGCGATGTAATTCTCGATGGCGCCAAGGGAGGCGGCGGGCGATTCGCCGGACGCGGAGGGAGTAGTGGTGCCCGGCGGAAGGTTCGTGGACTGGGCGAAGGATGGTGCTGTAAGAGAAAGAAAAAGAATGATTAATGGGAGACGGGAGTACGGCATAGGGGATTAGACCACAGCTTCCTGCTGAATGGATGGACGTTGAGAGTTGATGGCGGGGAGCACACGTGCGAGCCAGTGGCCAGTGTGGGATCGGGGGATGCGGGCGACTTCTTCAGGAGTGCCAGTGGCGACGATGTGGCCGCCTCCGGAGCCGCCTTCTGGGCCGAGGTCGATGATCCAGTCGGCAGATTTGATGATGTCGAGGTTGTGTTCGATGACGATAACGGATGCGCCTCCGTCGATGAGTTTTTTGAAAGCCATGAGGAGTTTGCCGACGTCCTCAAAATGGAGACCTGTGGTGGGTTCGTCAAGAATATAGAGGATGCGATTGGCAGCTTTACGAGCCTCGGAGTTTCCACTGGAGCGGACGCCTGCGAGATGGAGGGCGAGCTTGACGCGCTGGGCTTCTCCGCCGGAAAGGGTGGTGGCGGACTGTCCCAGGCGGAGGTAGCCGAGGCCGATTTCGTCGAGGACGGCGAGCTTGTCAGTAATTTTGGGATGGCCAGTGAAGAAGCGCAGAGCCTCCTTGACGGTGAGGTCGAGGACGTCGTGTATGCTTTTTCCTTTGTATTTGATTTCAAGGACGCTGGATTTGTAGCGGGCGCCGTTACATTCCTCACAAGGCAGCTCGACATCAGCCAGAAATTGCATTTCAACGGTGACGGTGCCGTCGCCTTCGCAGACGTCGCAGCGGCCCCCTGGGACGTTGAAGGAGAAGTAGCCGGGTGAATAGCCGCGGCGACGCGCTTCAGGCTGGGCGGCGAAGAGCTCGCGAATCGCGTCGAACGCCTTGATGTAGGTGGCGGGATTGGAGCGTGGGGTGCGACCGATGGGGGTCTGGTCGACGAGGACGATGTCATTGAGGCGGTCGGCGCCTGAGATGGAGCGGTAGAGGTGGGATGGGTCTCCGCCTTCAATACGGCCAAGCTGTTGCGCGATGGCTTTGTAGAGGACCTGATGGACAAGGGTGGATTTGCCGCTGCCCGAGACGCCGGTGATGCAGACGAGGGCGTTGAGAGGGATCTGGACGTCTATGCCGTTGAGGTTGTTGGCGCGTGCGCCTTCGAGACGGATGGACATCCGCTTGTTAAGGAGGTCGACTTCGCGCCGGTGTTTGGGGACGGGGATGGAGAGGCGTCCGCTGAGGTACTTGCCGGTGATGGAGGCGGGATTCTGCTCGACCTGGAGAATGGTGCCGGAGGCGAGCAACTGGCCGCCGAATTCGCCGGCACCGGGTCCGAGGTCGAGTAGATAGTCGGCGGAGCGGATGATGTCTGGGTCGTGCTCGACGACAAGGATGGTGTTGCCGAGGTCGCGGAGTCCTTCGAGGATGTGTATGAGCTTGGTGGTGTCACGGGTATGGAGGCCGATGGAGGGTTCGTCGAGGACGTAGAGCGCGCCGACGAGGCGCGAGCCGAGGGATGTAGCGAGCTGGATGCGCTGGGCTTCTCCGCCGGAGAGAGTGGAGGCGAGGCGGTCGAGGGTGAGGTAGTCGAGGCCGACTGCGTCGAGGAAGTGGAGGCGCTGGCGGACTTCTTCGAGGATGCTGCCGGCGATTTCTGCCTGCATGTGCGAGAGTTCGAGGGCGGTGAAGAACTGGTTGGCCTGGTGGATGGTGAGCGCGGAGGCTTCGCAGATGTTTTTGCCGTGGATGCGGACGGCGCGGGCTTCAGCGCGGAGGCGCTGGCCTTTGCACTCGGGGCAGAGGGCGTATCCGCGGTACTTTGAGAGCATGACGCGGACATGGAGTTTGTATTTTTTGCGCTCCATCTGCTCGAAGAAGCCGTGGACCCCGGGGAAGCTGCCGCGACCGTCGAGAACGAAGGATTTTTCGTCCTCGGTGAGGTCGAACCAGGGTTTGGTGATGGGGATGCCGTTCTGGATGGCGGCGCGGCGGAGTTCAGTGTTCCAGGTTCGGTATTTGGGGCGGTTCCAGGGATCAATGGCGCCCTGGGAGAGGGATTTGGAGGGGTCCGGAATGATGAGGGCCTGGTCGAAGTCGATGGTGTTGCCGAAGCCCTGGCAACGGGGACATGCGCC
>CAZWSD010000149.1:0-7692 GCA_964636535.1 uncultured Acidobacterium sp.
GATCGTATTCGCCGCCCATCTTCAGCGTGTGTTTGCCCCGGATCAGCGTCAGCACGTCGGAGGCAACAATCGACCCATCCGCCAGCTTGGCGTGCACGCCGCCGTTGATTCCAATCCCGCCGATGCCACCGCCATTGCTGATCGAAATCCCCGGAAAGATATCACCAGGCGCATTGTTGCCGTACGCCGGCTCCAGCCCGATCTTGGTCGGATAGCCTTTGTCATACGTGGGAGGAATGTACTTATCCAGCTCGCGCACACCCCCGATATGCGCCTCGTTCACCACGTGAGAGTTAATCGTCCACACATCGGTGATCTGCGCATCCTCGTTGTAATTGTGGCCTTTGGTGCAATCAAATCCGAGCGAGCAGAATGCATCCACGCTGTTCACCAGGCTGATCGGATAAATCATGTACGACCCGGAAATATGCTGCTTTCCCGTCGGCGTGTAATCCACCTTGCCCACATACCACTGCGAGGTGCTCGGATTGCTCTGCACTACCGAATAGTTATTCAGATAACCCGGCAGATTTGGCGCCGGGAAATACTTCTGAATATTCAGCGCCACCGGATCGAATCCGCCCGTAATGCAGTTCCCAGGATATGGCTGCCCCGTGCTCGGGTCGATCACCTTCGTCGGGAAGCATCCGGCTTCCATATCGGTCGTGCCGTTCGCGCCCCGCGTCGGCACGGTCGTCGTATACGTCGCTGAAGAAGTGTTCGGATTGTCCTGGTAGGTGAAGAAGAAGAACAGCTTGTTCCGGATGATCGGCCCGCCGATACTGCCGCCGAATTCATTCCACCGCAGCGGCGCCACAGGATTCGGCGGCCGGTTGAAATAGTTCCTCGCATTCAGCGCGTCGTTCTGCATAAACTCGAATGCGGATCCGTGGAAATGGTTTGTTCCGCTCTTCAGCATCACGTTGAAGTTGGCAACGCCGTTTCCGTACTCCGCCCCAAAGTTCGAGGTCTGCACGCTCACTTCACTGATCGCGTCTATCGGAGGGTAGTTGTCACTCGCGTTCGCGTCTCTCGGCTCCGTCGCGGTCGACCCCTCGATCAGGAACATGCCCGAGTAGCCCTCGGTGCCGTTTACGCCTACGCCCTGCCCGGATGCGTCCTGCCCGCCGCCCCCATTCACGCCCGGCAGCTCATTGGTCAGTTCGTTGTACCAGATGCCGCCCACTGTTGGTGCGTCCTTCACCTGCTTCGTGTCGAAGGTCATGCTCTGGCCGGAGGATTCCGTCTGCAGCAGCGGCGCCGCCGCGGTTACCACCACGCGCTGCGACGTCGCGCCGACTTTCAAGGTCGCGTTAATGGCAATCGTTTCCACATGCAGGGTGATGCCCTTCCGCACCACGCTGCTAAATCCCTTCGCCTCAAAGGTAATGCTGTATTCCCCCGTCGGAACGGCAGGCACGTCATACAATCCGTCCCCGTCGGTCGTCGTGTGCATCACGATCCCCGTTTGCAAGTTGCGAATCGCAACCGCAACACCCGGAATCACCGCCCCAGTCGTATCTGTAACCGTACCCTTGATTTCCCCTGAATTTACGTTCTGCGCCAGCGCCATGTGCATACCACCGGCAACCACTGCCAGCAACAGAACTAAAATCGTATTTTTTAAAACCTGTCTCATTCAGTACGCCTCCATAAACTCAATTCCGGCACTGCTGCGCGCCCGCAAGCTACCTGCACCACGCGCAGAACACCGATATGCTCTTGCCCCATCCAAAATCTTTCCAACGGTCGAAATACGGCTTCGCCGGCGCGGTCTGGCATAGAGACACCGTCTCCGCCATTTCTTCATTCCGTCGTGCATACTAAGCCTTCGCGCAAACGGCATGAATCAGACGAAAGTCGGATTGGCCCCTTTTTTCCCAAACCTATCCAGTCAACGGCTGACTGGCAACACAGAATCACACCTTCTTCGCTCGCACTCCGACCTTTGTCGGATGGCAAACGCTTCGGTCACCCGGTATCTTAGAAGCGCTTTGGATGTCGCGCCCTCACTTCCGCGCTGACGCGCGCACCACCTGCGTCACCGCGGCGCGACCCGCCGCCAGGCATCGGAGAACATCGATGAAATCAGTCCACGCCGTCACGCGCGCCTCACGTTCTCACTCGCAATCACTGTGCTGGACCATCGGCATGTTCTTCCTTCTTTTCCTCGCCCGCGCCGTCGCGCAGCAACCGCCGGAACCGGTCAATATCAACCCTATCGACGGTCAGGTCTACTACCTCCTCAACCAGCTTTCTGCCATGCAGGCAGATGCCGGCTCTGCCTCGAGCGCCCCCGGCAGCGCCGTGACGCAGCAGACGCGCAGCTTCACGTCCCTCACCCAGCGCTGGGCCATGACCTCGCTTCCAGGCAACCTGTGGCTCATCAGCAATCTCGCCAATGGCCTCTGTCTGGACGCCTCCACAAGCAGCGGCTCAACCTCCACAGTGCAAAATGCCTGCTCACCCTCAACAGCGACCCAGCAATGGTCGTTCACCGCCACCAATAATGGCTACGTCACGGTTACAAATCACGGCACCGGCCTCGCGCTCGATCTCTCCGGCGGAGCCAACACCGCCGGAACCCCGCTCACCCAAACTACCCTGTCCGCCACTCCCACGCAAAGCCAGCAATGGCTGCTCCGTCCCGTCTTCTTCCGCGGCGTGGATAACGCCCTGCTCGAAAAGCAGGAAGCCGAACGCGTCTCCGCCAATCTCCCCTGGTGGCAGGACGCAGGCACCGCCGGCGACGTCCTGCAGATCCTCAAGAATCACGGCATCAACATGATTCGCATCCGTCCCACCTCGGAGCCGCCCTACAACACCTACACCTCCACCTCCTGCGCCGGAAACGGCTGCTATGCGGAGACGGACGCCGCCGACATCGACCTCGCCAAGCGCGCCAAGCAGCTCGGCATGTCCGTCGAGCTCACACTCCTCTTCGACGGCGCCTCCTCCAGGTCCATTCCCTCCGAATGGTCCAGCGACACGCTCTCGCAGGCCGAAACCGACGTCTACAACTACGTCAAGTCCGAGATCGAAGCCTACCGCAAAGCCGGCGCCATGCCCGATATGGTCACCATCGGCAACGAGGTCGATACCGGCTTCCTCGGCTCGCTCGCCTCGCCCACCAGTTCCAACTTCGGCCCCTTCGCCGCCATCCAGAAGTCCGCCATGCAGGCCGTCCTCGATGCATCCTCTGACACCTCCATCGGCCCGCCGCTGCCGCCGCCCATCCGCTGCATCCATATCACCCCCGCCTGGAACCTCACCAGCTTCTTCGACCTTGTCAACAGCAACAGCATTCCCTACGACGCCATCTGCCAAAGCTACTACCCCATCTACCACGGCCCGCTTACCACCGCGCAGGCAACGGCTTCCAACCCCAACAATCAACCCGTCGAAGAAACAACTCTTATCAACGCCGCAAACGCCATCGGCAAACCCATCTTCATCATCGAAACCGCTGAACATTATGAGAATGGCTTCGACTCCAACGACCCCTGGTATCCTCCCACTCGCGCCGGCCAGCGCCAGTTCCTCATCGACCTCGATACGGTCCTCAAAAACCTCCCCAACCACCTCGGCATGGGCCTGGAATACTGGGATCCCGCCGGCGTGAACATCCCGCTGCCCGGCGGCAGCGGCTACGTCAACGGCGACGGCCAGAGCAACGCAATTTTCACCTGGAACGGCCTCACCCTCTTCGACAACGCTGACTCTTCCGGCAGTACGCAAACCAATGCGTCCAACTACTCCGCCCTGCTGCCCGCCGCCGATGCTCTCGGCGGAAAACTCGACCCCACGCTTTCCTACAAGTTCGTCAACGTCGCCACCGGCCAGGTTCTCCAGACCGCGGGCGCCTCCACCTCATCCGGCATTGCCCTCTCCACCGGACCCGATACCGGTGCCGAAACCCTCGCCCAGCAATGGACCATAACAAGTAATAATGACGGATACTTTCAAATCGCCAACCGCAACGTCGCCTCCGGCGCAACGGCGCAGGTGCTCGATAACACCGGCTCAACCACGCAGAACTCCACCGTCGTCGCCAATACTTTCAGCAGCGGCGACTCATCCCAGGAGTGGAACGTCCTCACCACCGGCGACGGCACCTACGCCTTCGTTAACAAGGCCAGCGGACTCGTACTCGCCTCGACTGGAGCCCCCGGCTCCATCGAACAGCAACAGCCCACCGCGTCCAACTCTGACTGGGTCACACCTGCAAGCTCCTCCCAGCAGTGGAAGGTCATTCCCGTCAATATCACCGCTGCCGCCGCCCCCGCCAACCTCATCTTCGGAAACGCCACTCCATCGCAGCTCACCTACGGCGGTACGCCCGGCGCCATCAGCGTTGACGTTGTAGACAGCACCAACTCCCTCGTCCTTTCGCCCGCACAGTCGGTCACGCTATCCATTTCGGGCCCCAACGGCTTCAGTCACACCGCAACCGCAACCTCCTCCAACGGCGTCGCCTCATTTGATCTGAGCGGCGTGACGCTCCCATCCACCGGAACCTACACGCTCACCGCCTCGGCAACCGGCATCACCAACGCCACGCTCAATCTCAGCGTCGCCCCGGCCACGCTCACCGTCGCGGCAAACAACGCAACGCGCGCCTACGGCGCGGCTGATCCCGCCTTCACCTACACCGTCTCCGGCTTCGTTAATGCAGACACCACCGCAGTCGTCACTGGCACACCCTCCCTTTCCACCACCGCTTCAACCACCTCTGCTCCCGGCGCCTATCCCATCACCATCTCCACCGGAACTCTCTCCGCCGCGAATTACACCTTCACTTACGTCAATGGCACGCTCACCGTCACCGCCGCTGCCACCACCACCGGACTCACCACGAACACCACAACCGTAAACCCCGGCCAGAACCTCACCCTCACTGCCACCGTCACCTCCGCAACCGGCCCAACTCCCTCCGGAACCGTAACCTTTGTATCCGGCTCCACATCTCTCGGCAGCGGCGCGCTCGACTCCTCAGGAGTCGCAAGCCTCTCCACCACGCTGCCTGCCGGCGTCAACTCCGTCGTCGCGCAATACGGCGGCAACACCGATTTCAGCGGTTCGACTTCCGCCGCCGTCAATGTCACCGTGCCCAGCTTCACCGTCAAGAGCGGCCAGTCCAGTCTCTCGCTCACCGCCGGTTCCACCGTCTCTGACAACCTCACCATCACCCCTGTCGGCGGCTACAAGGGCGCCATCGCGATGAGCTGCAACAGCACCCTCTCGAATGTCAGTTGTGCATTCACGCCGTCCAGTTATACTGCCGACGGCTCCAACACCGCGCTCTCGGGAACGGTCGCATTCTCGGCCTCCGCCACCACGGCCATGCTGCAACCTTTCGATCAGCACAATCCCGATCGCATCCTCATGGCCGGTGCATTCTTCTTCCCCGGCCTGCTTCTCCTCGGCATCCTGCCCCGCAAATCGAAAGCACTCCGAACATGGCGCGCCGGCGCCTTCATGCTCGTTATCCTGCTCACCTCCACCATCGCGCTCACCGCCTGCGGTGGCGGCAGCGGAAGCGGGAGCCCATCGCCAAAACCTGTTACCGGTACAGTGACAATTCTTGCCACTGGCTCTTCCGGGAGCGTCTCGCAATCTGCAACCCTCAATCTCACCGTCACTCAGTAGCCGTTTGCACTGAGTCAAAGGGCCGGGAATCTCCCGGCCCTGGCCCATCTGCGAAATTCATCACACGTTCGCCCTACCGTCGCACCGTTACCTCGTACCACATCGTCACGGGCTCACCCAGCGGCAGCACCCATCCTCCGCTGGTCTTCTTCGCATCTACCGCCTCACCCTCCGGCTGTCCCGCGCCGTTGATCGGCTGCAGCAGAACCGCATGCGCTCCATCCAAATGCCGCAAGGTAAGCGTGCCCCGCACCTGGTCTATCTGCGTGGGAGGCCCACCCCAGTGCGTCAGCCCTGTATCTGCCGTATTCCATCGCTCGCCGGTATTCTCCACTCGCCCGCCGGCCACCAGCAGCATCCGCGACGATTCCGCAATCGGCTTGCCGTCCATTGACGTCAGCCAGATCGTGCAAAATCGGTTCCCAACATCGGCCTTCATATGACGCACCGCTTTCCCGTTCGCATGCACAAAGCCCACCAACGCCTCTGTTCGCGGAGCATCCACCGTCACCAGTCCATCCTTGCCATCCGACGAGTACCAGGCCAGTTGGCCCGTGTCGGAAACAATCGGATCCGGCACAGCTTCGGCGTAAAACCTCTGCGTCGGCGGCCCATCGAACGACGAAATCCGGACTTCATGCTCCAGCGGCAAATCCAGCGGAAATCCCGGCGTAAAGTACGGAGCCTGCGTCGCAGCCGGCAGAATCATGCTGTCATACACCTGCTTCGCCGTATAACTCCGCGTCACCGTCTTCCGCGCCGGCGCCACATCTCCGCCCTCAAACACCAACGCGCCCTCGGCCAGCTCCGCCATCTTCACCGGGTCCTGCGACATGTCGAACGGATCGCCCACATACGGCTTCCAGTCCGGATCGGCCTTCGGCTCAAATGTGTACCACATGATCGCGTCCCAGTTCTGCAGAAGCCCGTAGCTGGCCAGGATTGGAATCTGCTCGCTGTCATAGTTGTTCGGAAATGGCTCGTTCACCTCGCTCACTGTGTACGGCTTGCCCGCAATCGCCGATCGCGACAGCTTCACCACCGTCGAATGCAATGGATCATTCACCATCGGCGACTTGCGCACGTAATGTTCCGGATGCTCCCAGTAATCATGCCCGTCGATCACATCCATCCCTTCGGTCGCCTTTAACATCGGGTAGCCGCTGCCCGTATGGCCATGATCCGCCGTCGCAATCACCAGCGACTTCAGCCCCAGCGTCCGCTTCAGATATTGCTCCATCTCCGTGAAGTACCGGCGCTGCACATGCCCATAGAACTCCGCCTCGGCGTAGTAGCGCGCCCTCGCCGCATAGGGCGCTTCCCATGGACCCTGCATCAGCGGCACCGGCGCATCACCCTTCACGCCGGTAATGCCCCGCAATTGCGCAATCTCTGCCGGAGTGCGGTGCTTCGCCAGCCACGCGTTATACATCGTCGTCAGTTCGTGCAGATAAAACGGCGCCGGAGCCCGATAACCAATATCGATGGCATCTTCATTGTTAATCTCCACCAGAGCCACTCCCGGATCATCCACATACTTCCGCCCCGTGTAAGGATTCCGGTGATCCAGCAGCTCCCGCGCGTACTGCTTCTGTAACCCAATCAGCCGCCGATCAAACAGCGATGTCCCCTTCGCGCCCTGCCCGAGACGCTTCGCGTCCACCACGCCATCGGCATCGGTGAATGGACGCCCCACCAGCAGGTTGAAGTCAACGTAGATGCCGCGCTTCTCCAGTTGCGCGATGAAGTAGTCCTCGCGATTCACCTGCGCAGGGTCCAGCACCTGCGTATTCGCATACTTATCGCTGATCAGCCCCCGCGGCTCCCGCAAATCCAGAAACTGGAACCGCACGCAGTTGACCCCGAATCGCGCCAGCGTCGCAGCCCAGTACGCCGCATATTTCTTCGCCGGAATCTGCCGCGAACCCGGACTCCAGTCCGTGATATTCACGCCCCACAGCCGAATGGGTCTCCCCCGGCCGTCCACCAGGCGCCCATCTTCCACATGGATGAACCCATGCTTCCCCGCCGGCGCATCCAGCA
>CAZWSD010000150.1:0-7682 GCA_964636535.1 uncultured Acidobacterium sp.
GAAGATTCGAGTGGGAGTGTTGTTTGGCGGGCGGAGCGGGGAGCATGAGGTATCGCTGCTGTCGGCTGCATCGGTGTTGCAGGCGCTGGACCGGAAGAAGTATGAGGTGGTTCCGATCGGGATAGCCAAGGACGGGCAGTGGGTGACGGCGGGCGCGGCGGTGAATCTGCTGGCGAGCCAAGCCGGGGGAGTCGAGGCACATTTGCGGGCGGGGGATCCGGCGACGACGGCGAGCGCGGCGGTGTTGGCCAAGGGCGAAGGAGTAATTGTGCCGCCGTTTCCGGCGCGGGCGAAGTCGGGCGAGGGCGTGCTGATGCCGTTTGAGACGCAGGCGAAGGGGCTGGCGACGGGGCAGCAGAAGCTGAAGCTGGATGTGGTTTTTCCGGTGTTGCACGGGACGTTTGGCGAGGATGGGACGATCCAGGGGCTGCTGGAACTGGCGGGGATTGCCTACGTGGGATCGGGTGTGCTGGGTTCGGCGGCGGGGATGGACAAGGACGTGATGAAGCGGCTGTTTGCCTCGGCGAAGCTGCCGCTGGTGAAGCACGTGACGTTTTTGCGGCCGGAGTGGGAAAGGAGTCCGGCGCGGGTAGTGAAAAAGGTGGAAGACGCGGTGCGGTATCCGGTGTTTGTGAAGCCGGCAAACCTGGGGTCGTCGGTGGGGATATCGAAGGCGAAGGATCGGAAGGATCTGCGGGCGGGGATTGCGCTGGCCGCGAAGTATGATCGAAAGATCGTAGTGGAGCAGGGCGTGGGCGGTCGCGGCAGACAGGGCAAGGCCCGGGAGCTGGAAGTGGCGGTGCTGGGTAATGATGAGCCGGAGGCCTCGGTGGTGGGCGAGATCATCCCGTCGCGGGAGTTTTACGACTACGAGGCGAAGTATTTGAGCGAGGGGTCTGTGGCGGTGATCCCGGCCAAGCTGCCGCTGGAGGAGCAAAAGCAGGTACGGAAGCTGGCGTTGCGGGCGTTTCAGGCCTGTGACTGCGCCGGTATGGCGCGAGTGGATTTTTTGAAGGAGCCGGGGGCGAAGGGGCGGATTTATTTAAATGAAGTGAATACTCTGCCTGGTTTCACGTCGATCAGCATGTACCCGAAGCTATGGGAGGCGGCTGGGATGCCGCTGCCCAGGCTGATTGACCGGCTGATTGAGCTGGCATTGGAGCGGCGGGCGGAGAAGGACCGGAGCCAGTACAGCCGATAGGCCTGATGTGTTGTGATGGAAAGCACGGAAGGGAAGAAACCATTCGGCGGATAACGGTGTCTGAGGTAAGAGGAGAAACCCCGCCTGTTCATTCCCCGAGTACGAGAAAGAATTTCAGCTTCGCCAGGAGCGCGTTGAAGGATGACGTTACTAGATGCACCGCCATTTAATGAGCGGCGTGCAAAACTGATCCGATGGGTTTCGATCCTTGCGGTATTGGTGGTGTGCGCGGTATTTTTCGGGACGATTTTGTATACGCTGGATTATCCGTGGCAGTTGTGGAACTGGCCTTCGGATCACCGGGTGAATGTGTTTCTGAGCGACGTGCAGGCGCAGCACTGGAAGAAGGCGTACGCGGAGTGGAACAACGATCCGAAGTGGGAGCAGCACCCGCAGGAGTACCGGCTGTACGACTTCAGCTCGTTCATGCGGGACTGGGGTCCGCAGAGCGACTACGGGCCGATCAAGAGCCACAAGATTATTGTGGCGAAGCGGGTAGGCAACGGAGTGATCATGGGGGTGGACATTAATGGCGGGTCGACGCCGATTTTTCTGCGGGTGGATGACGCGACGAACAGGATCGGGTTTTCCCCTATTGAGCTATATGTAGGGCCGTAGGCCGGCGGCGGAGGAATTTTTTCGGAATGGCTTGCTAATGGCCGGGGAGAGGCACAGAATAGCGGAAACGGCGAATCAGCAAAAGCCGAAGGGTTGCTGAAAGTCAAGCTGCAAGCCGTCCCGCGCCGCCGATGCCGTAGACCATAAATGCTGTAAGCGAGGGCGGGCCGTAGAGGCTGGAAGAAACTTGGGCTGTCTGCTGATTTGCTTCAGCGTGGACATGGGGCATAGGTGCCACCCACGCGGAGGTGAGAGATGTGTTGCGACGCATCTTCCTTCGTCGAATCCTGCCGGGGATAGCGGCTTTTTCCGTGGCTGCATTCCCTGCTGTGCAGTTTGCCGCATCGTTGCGGTCGATGGCTGATCCCTGGCCAGTGGGGCATTTTAGGAGCGAGGCCGGGGGATTCCAGATTCCATTTGAATATGTGAAGGGTCACATCTTTGTGACCATCAGCGTGAACGGGCATCCGGGATACGTGTTTCTGCTGGACAGCGGGACGAGCGTGGACATTCTGGACCTGACGGCTTCCGAGGATCTTGGGATTCCGACGGAGAAGATTACGCGCGCGAAGGATCTGGGGCTGGGCGGGGGCAAGGTCCGGATGGCTGGAGCGCGGCACCTTGCCCTGACGGTGCAGGATCTGCGGGCGCAGTCGAAGCTGGTAGGGGACTCGGTGGCGATCGTGGATCTGCACGGGCTGGCGGCGGTGATGAATCACCCGATTGACGGAATTCTGGGGTATCCGTTGCTGCGGCGCTTTGTGGTGGGGATCGACTTTGAGACGGATGAGCTGACTTTGTGGCCGTGGCGGCAGTTCCGCTACGAGGGGCACGGTGACGTGATGCAACTGGACGAGCAGCGGGACAATGTTCCGGCGATTCCCGTGACGGTGGATACTCTGACGAGCAAGACACGTCACGCAATGGTAGAGCTTGATACGGGGAGCGACGCGAGCCTGCTCTTGTATCCGAGCTATGCGGAGCATGTACATATAGACGATGCGTTTTTCAGCACCAAGACGAAGTTGAAGCCGAGCGAGGGGTATGGGCTTGGCGGATGCTTCCCCGTGCTGCCGGCGGTGCTTGCGTCGATGACGATGGGCAACGTGCTGGTGAGCCACTTTTTGGCGTTCATGATGCAGACGAACCCGGCGGTGACGCGGCACAATATTGCCGGGGTGATTGGAACCTCTGTGTTGAGCAACTACGGGCGGGTAATTTTTGACGTGCCGGGTCATGAAGTGATCTTTGAGCTGCGACCGCCGCCGCCACCGCTTGCGCAAACCGCGAAGCTGGGGCATTGATGGATGAGCGGTGATTGTGGGGAGAGTAAGTGAACGGCGCGGCAGAGAGGTCTGCCGCGCCGTTTTGCGTGAGCAGGGTCAAGCGGCTTCGTCGTCCTCGGAGGGTTTCTTGGCGGTGGCGATGATCTTTTCCGCCACGGAGTTGGGGACGACGTCGTAGTGATCCATTTCCATGTGGAAGCTTCCGCGGCCCTGGGTGAGGGCGGTGAGGGACTGGCCATAGTCGAGCATTTCAGCCATGGGGACATGGGCCTGGACGACCAGGTTCTGTCCGCCGGGTTTCTGGAGCTGGCCCTGTACGCGTCCGCGACGCTGGTTGAGGTCACCCATGAGGGCGCCGGCGAACTCGTTGGGGGCTTCGACTTCGACGGTCATGATGGGTTCCAGCAGGACGGGTTTGGCCTGCTCCATGCATTTGCGGAAGGCGATGCGACCGGCCATTTTGAAGGAGAGCTCGTTGGAATCGACGTCGTGGTAGCTGCCGTCAAAGAGGGTGACTTTGAAATCCACGACGGGATAGCCGGCGAGGTAGCCGCGAGCGGCGGACTCGTGAATGCCTTTTTCGACGGCAGGAATGAACTGGCGTGGGATGGAGCCGCCGAAGATGCTATTGACGAACTCGAAGCCTTCGCCTCGGGCGAGGGGCTCGATGCGGATTTTGCAGTCGCCGAACTGGCCGTGTCCGCCGGTTTGTTTTTTGTGGCGACCCTGGGCTTCGCCGCGTCCGCGGATGGTTTCTCGGTAAGGGACCTTGGGCGCCTTGAGGGTGACCTCAGTGTGGTAGCGCTTGCGGAGCTTGGAGACGAGGGATTCGATGTGCGGCTGGCCGGCAGCGGCGATGAGGAATTCGTTGGTAGTGGGATCGCGATAGAAGCGGACCAGGAGATCCTCTTCCATGAGCTTGTGGACGGCGGGGGCGAGCTTGTCTTCGTCGGAGCGAGTTTTGGGCTCGATGGCCCAAGTCATGGCGGGCTCGGGGAGCGGAACGGGCTCGAAGAAGATGTCGTGACCTTTTTCGCCGAGGGTGTCGCCGGTGGCGGTGTCCTTGAGTTTGGCACCGGCGCCGAGGTCGCCGGCGTGGAGTTCGTCGACGGGGACGGCGTTGTTGCCCTGCATGATGGAGAGGTGGGCGAGCTTTTCCGTGGAGCTTCGGGAGTAATTTGTAACCGTGACGTCACTCTTTATGGAGCCGGAGAAAATCTTGAAGAAGCTGATGCGGCCGGCGAAGGGGTCGGTCATGGTTTTGAAGACGTAGAGGGAGAGCGGTTCGGAGTCGGCGACGGGGCGGAGGACGATTTCGCCTTCGGCGGCCTGCGTGGCGGCGTCTGCCTCAGAGGCGTGGCCGTTTGCGGGGGCATGCACAGCGACGGGTTTGGCGCGGGCGGCTACGGGCTGGCGCTCCAGCGGGGTGGGCGCGTAGACCTTGAGGAAGTCGAGGAGGTGGTCGGCGGCAACTTCGGCGAGTGCGCTGGTGAAGAGCACAGGGAAGATGCGGTCTTCGCGGATAGCTTCATGAAGTGCGGTGATGAGGTGCTGTTCAGGGAGGGTGCCGATGGAGAAGAACTCTTCCATGAGTTCGTCCTTGCCTTCGGCGACGAGTTCGACGAGGGCTTCATGGGCGGATTTTGCGGTGGCGGCAAGGGGAGCGGGGATTTCGACGATTTTGCCCTGGCCACTGCCCATGGGCTCGTATTCAAAGGCCTGCATGGTGACGAGATCGACGACGCCGGTGAATACGCCGCCGCGATACCAGGGGACCTGGACAGGGACTACGGTGCGGCCGTAGCGCTCGCGGAGGGATTCGAGGGTGGATTCCCAGGAGGATTCGGCGCGGGCGTGGTCCATGTGGTTGATGACGACGGAGTGCGGCATGGCGGCTTCTTCGACGTATTTCCAGACGCGCTCGGTGATGGGCTCGACGCCGTTGACTGCGTGGATGACGATGAGGGCGGACTCGGCGGGCATCATGGCGCCGCGGGCTTCGTGGGCGAACATGTGAAAGCCTGGGGTGTCAATGAGATTGATCTTGATTCCATTCCATTCGGCAAAGGCGACAGCGGCATGCATGGTGGTGGCGCGGGCGACGTCTTCTTCGTCGTAGGCGGTGACGGCGGAGCCGTCTTCCATGCGGCCTAGCCTTGGGGTCATGCGAGCGGCATGCAGCATGGCGGAAATGAGCGTGGTTTTTCCGCCCTGCGCATGCCCTGCTAGGGTTACGTTGCGAATCTCCGAGCTGGGATAGGTTTTCATGGAGTGCTCCTTAGGGAATGGAAATGGCCGAAGCGATGGCGCTGCGGTGGAACAAGGGAAGCTGGACCGGTGGGGAGTGAGGCTGTGGGATGGGTTGCGTGGGCGCAGGGAAGGAGGGAATGCGTCGCGTGCGGCGCTTGTGTAGTGCGCTGTCCGAAGCTGCGGTTCTCCAGGTCATGAGAGCTCCGCGTCAGTGCCCCGATATTGGGGCAGGCCCAAAATGCTGCACTCCGGTTCAGGAAGGAAACCGGCGAATATCCTTAGAAGCTTTGCATACTAGCACAAGGGGAGTGGGGCCGTCAGTGTGGGCTCGCCGGCGAGTGAATGAAGTCGTCAGGGGGCGCAGAGAGGATGAAAAAGAGGGAATACGCCTGAAGGTTCGCCTTAAATTGGGGGATGCGACACGCTTGGGGCGATTTGACCGGGAAGATGGGGAAAATGTGTGAGCTTACTCCGGAAAGGGGAGCCTGGCGAGGGTAACCAATGGTACCTAAATGGAGCCGGAGTCAAGAAAATTCGACATTTTTCTAGGACAACGGCGGCTGAGGCGTCTAGGCTGAAAGTGCGCCCCTTGCGCACCATAAGGAGAGTATTGTTATGAAAAGCTCATTTCGTCTTGTTATCGTCACCGCAGTATTGCTTTCGCTTGGGACCTTGCCGGCTTTTGCAGGCGTATTTGGGGGCGATCCGCCACCGCCGACTCAGAAGTCCAGTTCGACGTCTTCAACTGTGGTCGTGGACGCGGTTCTGAACGCGCTCGGGCTGTAATGATCGGATTGACTAGAAGAGCAAGGGTGGGATGAATCTCTCCGTAGTGGCAGAGCTGATCTGGGCGGCGAGCTTCGCAGGCTTCGTCGTCCTGGCGGCTGTTCTGTTGATCCGGCGCAGATGGCGAGAATACCCTGTCTTTACGGGGTACATCGCCTTCCATGCCGTGGAGACTCCCATCCTTTTTGCTCTCTACAGACCTCACTTTATCCCGTGGTATACGAAGGTCTACTGGGCCGGAGCGCTGATCGATTTCGCGTTCCAGTTGGGCATCGTCTTCGAGGTGGCACAAACCGTGATGAAGCCGACCGGGACCTGGGTTCGGGATGCCCGGAAGCAATTCCTGCTGGCTGGCGCCGCGGGAGTGCTGTTCGCGGCCGGATTGACGTGGTGGCTGGCGCCGCCGGGATCTCAGGGATATCAACGGCTTGAAATGAAAGGGGATCTGTTTGCGACCTTTCTCATCTGCGAGCTGTTTCTGATCATTAGTTCCACGGCCAAGAAGTTGGGTCTGGGGTGGCGGAACCATGTGTTAGCGATAACTCAAGGCTTCGGAATCTGGGTCATCGTATATCTATTGAGTGAAGCGATACACGATTACTTTGGTGTAGGGAAGTATGCTTCTCCGTTGGAGTACGCTCACCAGTTCGCATCTATTGGGGTGCTTGGTTACTGGGTGATCCAGATGTGGCGCGAGGAACCGGCGCGGCGTCCAATTTCTGACGAGTTACAACAATATATTATTGCTCTCCATAACAGAGTGGAGTACGATTTGAGGAAGATTGATATCTGAGCTGCGATGAACACCCCTTTGCCGCTTCTTCTGGTCCTTGGCGCCGCCGTCATACTCATCGTGAAGATGAGCCGGTCGCTTGTTTCTACGGCGATTGACGCGGGTATGGACTGGAAGGACATTGTTGCGAAGCTGCAGCCGGTGAATCTGCAGGGGAGGGGGCTTGTGGGGCGGGATTATCTTGAGCCGAGCCGGGATCAATTGAAGCTGGATCCGAACGAGATCTGGAGCCTGGTGGGTGGCTGGGAAGGCCTGAAGAAGATGCGGGCCAATGCCGAAGTGATGCTAGCCCTGGCAGCCTATACGCAGCGCTGGAATTTTGAGGAGGGCGTGGTCGTCGCGGAGAGAATGCGGCGGGACGCGCTGACGTTGCGACGGGCGGCGCACCATGTTGAGCTGCAGATGAAGCCTTACCTGATGCGGTTTTTACCGAAGCGCTACTGGTTCAATGTTCCTTTTGAAGTCCACGAGGTTGCTTCGGCGTATTACCTGATGCGGCAGCGCCTTTTGGCGCTTTATGAAACGAGCCACTCCGGTTTGTATCCGCGGCTTGCAGCGTCGCTGTAAGGCGGAATTCTCCACTTCGTATTGCATCGCACTCGCACCTGGCATAGCACCGCCATTCTTCTGGAATGGCGGTGCGGCTGGTATTTTGCCGGTGCTGTTTCAAGATGCGCTTATGGGAGAATTGCACTAGCCCGCATTTCTCACAGGCAAGTTGTCGAGAGCGGTGAGTGGGCTGAAGAAA
>CAZWSD010000151.1:0-7664 GCA_964636535.1 uncultured Acidobacterium sp.
GAACTGTTCGGCGGCTTCGGTCTGGTTCCAGTTGCAGCGCTCGAGTTTGGACATAATGATGCGGAGTTCGATTTCTTCGAGGATTTCGAAGAGAGAAGCGTCAGGGCTATGTTCAAGGAGGCTGGTGGAGTAATTGCGTCCGGCGATATGTCCGGGGAGGAGATCGGGCCCGATGCTGGGGGTGGAAGAGAGAACGACGCCGCGCTCGATGACGTTTTCGAGCTCACGAACGTTGCCGGGCCAGTCGTAGTCGACCAGGATGCGGAGGGCTTCGGGCGTGAGGGAGCGGAGCGGGAGGCTATTCTCCTCAGAGAAGCGCTTGAGGAAATGCGAGGCGAGCAGGGGTACGTCCTCGCGGCGGCTGCGCAGTGGCGGCATCTCAACAGAGATGACATTGAGGCGATAGTAGAGGTCTTCCCGAAATTTGCCTTCCCGGACAGCTTGTCGGAGATCGACGTTGGTGGCGGCAATGATGCGAACGTCGACCTGAATTTCCTGAGTGCCGCCAAGCTGCATGAAGCGGCGGTCCTGGAGGACGCGGAGGATCTTGGCCTGGGTATCCATGCCCATGGTGCCGATTTCGTCGAGGAAGAGGGTGCCGCCGTGTGCGACTTCAAAGAGGCCCTTTTTGGAAGCTATGGCGGAAGTGAATGCGCCTTTGACATGACCGAAGAGGGTGGACTCGAGGAGGTCAGTGGGCATGGCGCCTGTGTTGACAGGGACGAAGGGTTTGTCGCGGCGGGTGGAATTGGCGTGGAGAGCCTTGGCAATGAGTTCTTTACCGGTGCCGCTTTCGCCCTGAATGAGGACGGTGGAGCGGCTGGGAGCGACCTGCGCGACGAGGTCGAAGATGCGGAGCATGGCCTCGCTTTTGCCGACGATGTTGGAGAAGTTGTAGCGCTGCTTGAGGGCGCGCTTGAGCTGGATATTCTCTTCCTCGGCCTGGTGGCGTGCAATGGCGGAGCGAATATCGGCGAGGAGTTTTTCGTTGTCCCAGGGTTTCTGGATGAAGTTCTGGGCTCCGCCGCGGATGGCGTCGATTACGTTATCGACGGTGCCGAAGGCAGTGATCATGATGACGGGCAGATCAGGATGGCGCTCGCGGATGATGGCGAGGATCTCGATGCCGTTTTTGCCGGGTAAGGCCAGGTCGAGGAGGACGAGGTCGTAAGCGCCGTGGTCGATTTTGTCGAGGCCGGCCTCGCCGGTTGCGGCGCTATCGACGAGATAGCCCTCGAGGGTGAGGAGGGTCTCGATGCTCTCGCGCAGGGCGGCTTCGTCATCGATGAGAAGAATTCTATGCCGCACCTCGCCGGATGAATCAGCCGGAGAATAAGGTGCAACGACTGGAGCTTCAGACATGAGCCGGTTTCCTTAAGACAGGGAATTCCAGGTAAAAGGTGGTTCCGCAACCGACTTCACTTTCAACGCGGATTTTTCCGGAATGCTCCTGGATGATGCCGTAGGTGACGGACAGGCCAAGGCCTGTCCCGCGCCTCTGTCCTTCTTTGGGTGTGGCTTTGGTGGTAAAAAATGGATCGTAAATGCGCTGAAGATGTTCGGGAGCGATGCCGGAGCCGGTGTCGGTAATGGCGATGGTGACGTGGCCGTTGACGAGGGTGCGGATGCGGAGGGCGCCGCCGGCCTGCATGGCGTCCTTAGCGTTGAGGAAGAGATTGAGGAAGACCTGCTGGAGTTTACCGGCGTTGCCGAGAATAGGAGGGAGATCGGGCGCCAGATCGGTATTGAGCTCGATTTGTGAGGTTTTGAACTGGTGGTCGAGCAGTGTGAGGGTTTCGCGGATGAGGGTGTTGATGTTTGTTTCTCGGAACTCGGAACCGCCGGTGCGGGAGAAGTTGAGGAGTCCATTGACGATTTCAGAGGCGCGGAAGGTCTGCTGCGTGATTTTGTCAAGGAGGGGCGAGAGGCGCGCGTCGTCTCGGACCTGCTTGGAGAGCATCTGCGTGTAGCTGGAGATGACGGCGAGCGGAGTGTTGACCTCGTGGGCGACGCCGGCGGCGAGCAAGCCAATAGACGAGAGCTTTTCAGCCTGGGAGAGCTGGGATTCGAGTTGAGTGCGGTCAGTGATGTCCTCGATGATGAGGATTCGACCGACGGTTTCGAATTCGCGCGAGACGAGGGGTGCAATGGCAACATTGACGGTGCGGTTTTCGCCGGCTGCGGTCTGGAGGCGAAATTTGTAGAGATGGTGGACGCCGGGTTGATCCTTGAGGGTGAGGTATTCGCGATGAAGCGGCTCGGGGAAGACCTCGGAAATGGGGCGGCGCAATGCCTCGACGCGCGGAAGAGCGAAGAGAACCTCCATCTGCGTATTCCAGCTTTCGACGCGGTCTTCGAGGTCGACCGCGAGGATGCCGATATTGATGGATTCGACGATGTTCTCGTTGAATTCCTTGAGGCGCTCGAACTGGGATATTTTTTGCTCCAGGCTGGAGTAGAGGCGCGCATTCTGGAGGGCGATGCCGATGTAGCTGGCGAGTGATTCGAGCAGCTCCATATCCTCGCTGGAGAGGAAGTCACCGCCGGTGGTTTTACCGAGGCCGATGACGGCAATGGTGCGGTCCTGCAGTCGGCAAGGGAGATAGTAATTGAGATCGAGAAGGCTGACCGCGCGCTGTTCCGCGCTTGCGAGGTGGAGCGCGGCCTGTGTGTTCTCAAAGAAGATGTGGGAGCCGGCGCCGGGTTGGTCGAAGTCGAGGAAGCTGAGATCGAGCGAGGTGCCGAGGAGGGAAAAGCCGGGCGGAAAGCCGTGGGCCTTCGCGAGCTGGTAATGGCCGGGGCGATCTGAGAGGAAAATGGCGACGCGCTCGACCAGCAGAGAACTTGGCAGACGATCGACGATGGCGTTCATGAGAGCGTCAAGGTCGGTCTGGGTGCTGAGGCTACGTCCAAAATCGACGAGGGCCCCGCGGTAGTCGTAGCGGTGGCGGTCAAAGACCTTGTCTACGCGCTGTTGAATGACGCGCTTGAGTGGATCGAAGAGTTGGGCAGTGATGATTACGACCACGATAAGTCCCCAGCCGCCGAACTTTGGCATGGTGCGATGCGCGGCTTCTGCCGCGACGGCGACGACGCCAAAATAGAGACCGACGAGCAAAGCCGTGGCAAGGGTGTACGTGACGCCACGCTTGAAGATTAGGTCGGTATCCATGAGGCGATAGCGGACGATGGCCCAACTAAAGGTGAGCGGAAGGAGGGCCAGAGGTGCGATTCCGGTCAGCTGCATCACCCTGCCCGTGATGGGTACATTCGAGAGAAATGGGATGACGTAGAGAGCGATGAAGGGGACAACGGCGATGATGGTTCCGCGGGTGAGCCATTTGAGTTGTTGGCGGCGGAGAGGCACGCGGGTGAGCTTGTAATGGATATAGAGGAGGATGGCCGTGAGGACGTAATAGAAGCCCAGGTAGCCCACGGAAATCTGATCGAGATGATGTTTGAGCAGTTCGGTGGGAACCCAGAACTGCTGGGCTACGACCTGGAGAGCGATGATGAGAACGGCGGGCAGATAAACGAGGCCGATCACGGTGCGGCGGCGGCGCGGGCGATCCTCAGGAAAGACGATGCCGAAGTGGAGAAAGAGCGCGGGCTGGACAGCGCCGGCGGCGATGTAGCTCCAGTAGACGATCTGATCGGGTAAGTTGAGTACGCCTGTGTAATGGAAGGCGTAAAAGACGAACGAGACCAGGCAGAAGATGTAGAAGTGGAGCGAATGCGGGGCGGTCCAACGGCGGAAGAGGACGTAAAAGCCGATGGCGAGATAAATCAGCGCAATGATGCGGAGGACCTGGTTGATACTTTGGTTCTGCTGGATGAGTATCACCGGTACGTCAACGATGCGGATGCCGTGACGAATCAGGGTGTAGTGAATAGTTCCGTAGACCCTGGTGCGGGCCATTTCCTTGGAGAGGATGGCGATGCTGTGGACGGGAATGCTGTCGACGTCGACAAGGATGTCGCCTTTTTGTATACCGGCGAGTTGGCCCTGGCTGCCTTGTGGAACATACTGGGCGACCAGGCCACCGTGACCTTCCATCCAGAGGACGCCATCGGTCGGGAATTCAGTCTGGCTTTCCTGAATGAAGTTGAAAACCGCAAAGTAGACCGCAGCCAGCGTAAGAGCAGCCAGCAGGAGAACGGAAACGCGGGTTTGCAGAGACTTTTCCATCGCGGAATATGATGGTCTAGCGTGGATGCAGCGCGATCGGCCTGCATCAAGTTGTAAGCAAATGGATTGCCAGAGCTGCTTCCATTTCCTGTACCATTGCCTTTCTTGAGTATAGCGGGTCAACCGTTAGTATTTACAGCGACTTGCGAGAAGGAGATGGAGCATTACGACGGGGGAGGCTTTGCATGGTGCGGCAAGTTCTTCTGTTTTCTGGATATACAGATGAGGCAGAGGTTATGGAATCCCGAAGATGTGTGATCGGTAACATATTGAGGGATGCGGGGTAGGGTGGCGGTTTGTTGACGCGGCGGTGGGGCCGTGTTTGGATGAGACACGGTGCAGCGAAGAACCTCTTTGCCGGTGGATTTGATTCTGCCGGAAATCCTGGAAAGGTTGAATGAAACTGCCAGCGTGGTGCTGGAAGCAGCCCCGGGCGCGGGCAAGACGACTCGTGTGCCTCCGGCACTGCTGAGGGTTGTGCCCGGCGAGGTGGTAGTGCTGGAGCCTCGGCGGATTGCGGCGCGCATGGCGGCGCGACGGGTGGCCGAGGAGATGGGCGAGCGGGCTGGCGAAACGGTGGGGTACCAGGTTCGGTTTGAGGATGTGACGGGGCCGCGGACGCGGCTGCGGTTTGTGACGGAAGGCGTGCTGACGCGGCGGTTGATTGCGGATCCGGAACTGAAGGGCGTGGATGCCGTGGTGCTGGATGAGTTTCACGAGCGGCACCTGGATACGGATTTGGCGTTGGCGCTGCTGAGGCGACTGCAAAAGCGCAGGCCGGGGCTGAAACTGGTGGTGATGTCGGCGACGCTAGATGCGCGGACGGTGGCGGATTTTCTGGGTGGATGCGCGGTGGTGCGGTCGGAGGGGCGATTGTATCCTTTGACGGTTACAAATACGCCGTATTCGCCGGAGTCTCTGGAAAAGCAGGTGCGGAAGGCGGTGGAGACGCTGCTGGCGGAGGGCTGGACGGGCGATATTCTGGCGTTTTTGCCGGGAGCGGCGGAGATTCGGCGGGCGACGCGGGAGTGCGAGCCGTTGGCACGGCGCGCGGAGATGCTAGTGCTTCCACTGCATGGGAGTTTGCCGCCGGAAGAGCAGGACCGGGCGGTGATGCCTGCTGAGAAGCGGAAGCTGATTTTGTCGACGAATGTGGCCGAGAGTTCGATCACGGTGGAAGGCGTGACTGCGGTGATTGATAGTGGGCTGGCGCGGGTGGCGACGTGGTCTCCGTGGACGGGGCTGCCGACGCTGCATGTGGCGCGGGTGAGCCAGGCGTCTGCGAAGCAGAGAGCCGGACGCGCGGGGCGAACCGGGCCGGGGCGCGTGGTGCGGCTGTATCCGGCGGAGGATTTTGCGCTGCGGGCTGAGTTTGACGCGCCGGAGATGGCGCGGAGTGATTTGTCGCAGCTGTGTCTGGCGCTGCGGGCGATGGGCGTGGAAGAGCCGCGCGAACTGGATTGGATAGTGGCTCCGCCAGAGCCGGCGGTGGAGGCTGCCGAGCGGTTGCTGGACCGGCTGGGTGCGACGGGGGATCTGGCACAGCGACTGATACGAATGCCGCTTCCGCCTCGGCTGGCGCGGGTAGTGGTGGAGGCGATGGAGCGCGGCGTGGGCGAGGATGGCTGCTTGGTGGCGGCGATGCTGGGCGCGGGATTGAGCCTGACGGAGCCGGACTTGCTGCATGCTCTGGATGCAGTGCGGGCGGGGCGCGAGCCAGTGATCCAGAGGCATGTGGAGCAGTTGCGGCGGATTGCGAAGCCGCCGAAGCAGACGGGACACGACGAGGGAGTGCTGCTGCGGGCGGTGCTGGCTGGATTTTCGGATCGCGTGGCGCGGCTGCGGGCGGGGAAGCAGGTGCTGCTTTCGATGGGCGGTCCGGCGGAATTGACGGGCGACGCGCCGGGGTATGAGTTTATGGTGGCGGTGGACGCGGAGGATCGGAAGGATAAGCCACTGCCACTGATACGAATGACGGCGAGGGTGGAGCCGGAGTGGCTGATTGATTTATTTCCGGACCGGGTGCGGGAGCGCGTGGAGCTGGAATGGAATGCGAAGGCCGAACGTGTGGAGGCGGTGAGCCGGCTGCTGTATGACGAGCTGGTGATTGATGAGTCGCGCGGGGCGAGGCCGGATGCGGAGGCCGCGGCGGCGATGCTGGCGCACGAGGCTGTCGAGACCGGCGTAGAGCGGTTTGTGGATGCGAATGCGCTGGAGCAGATTGTGGCGCGGGCGGAGTTTGCGGGCGGCGATGTGCCGGATGTGGAAGCAGCGCTGCGGGAGATGTGCGCGGGGCTGGTGAGCTTTGCGGAGCTGCGGGCCGAGGCGAAGCATCTGGTGGCGGCGCTGGAGCAGAGGATCGCGGGCGGGCGGCTGCGGGAGCTGGCTCCGGTGGCGATTCCGCTGGCGGGCGGGCGGCAGACGAAGGTGCACTATGAGCGGGGGAAACCGCCATGGATTGCGTCGCGACTGCAGGATTTTCTCGGGATGCGGGAGACGCCGCGGATTGGGCGGAATCGGACGCCGGTGGTGGTGCATCTGCTGGCTCCGAATCACAGGCCGGTGCAAATGACGACGGACCTGGCGGGGTTCTGGGAGCGGCTTTATCCGCAGGTGCGGCGGGAGCTGATGCGGAGGTACCCACGGCACCAGTGGCCGGAGAAGGTGTAGAGGCGGGGATTTTCGAATACACGGATGATCGGCGCGCATCTCTCAGTAAGCATGGCAGGCGAGCGATGAAAAAGATTTTTCGCAAAATGGTTCGGAGCTGGGGAACGACGTCGCAGCTTGATTGGTCACACTTTTTGTGGATCGTCGTGATGTTTGGGATTCTGGGTGCGCTTGAAACCAACCGCATCGGGCTGTTTCTGATTCCCCCCTTCGGGGCAACGCTGTCGATCCTGCTGGGGATTCCCGAAGCAGCGGTGGCGCAGCCTTATCCGGTGGTGGTGGGGTCGGTTGCCGGGGCTGGAGTGGGGACGATTCTGAGCCTATTTTCGCACGGCGACGTGATGGCGATTGTGGCCGCCGTGATTGCCTTCGGATTGGTGAATCTGATTCACGCGTATCATCCGCCGGGCGTGGCGCTGGCGATGTATCCATTACTGCTGAGGCCGGGGCCGTGGTTTCCACTGGCGGTGGTTCTGCCCTTCACCGTGGCGACGGTTGGATCGGCAGCGGTGTTGAGCCGGATGGTAAAGAGCTGGCACGCGTATCCGAAGGAGTTAAAGTAGGGCGCGGCAGCCCGGCCGGGGCAGCTTCGCTGAATTCACTGCCTGGCGTCTTCCCAGGCTTTGGCGTATTTCCAGCTTATGTAGACGGAGTGGTAGAGGTGCAGGAGGAGTCCTTCGCGTCCGTCGAGGAAGCCGAGGCGGAAGACGTAGTTGTAGGTGAAGGTGGCGACGGGGTTGAGGACGATGTTCCAGACGAAGGCGAAGGGTGAGCGGCTGACTTTGCCCTTGGCGGCGATGAGCTT
>CAZWSD010000152.1:0-7654 GCA_964636535.1 uncultured Acidobacterium sp.
CGGCTGTTCCGCACCACTCCCGTCACACTGCCATCACGGTCGGCGGCGCGCATCTGCGCGCTGGTGGACACTGCCAACAGAATCAGCGCGGTTCCGGGAATGAACAAACGTCGAATCACGAATCAGTTCAGTTTGCTGTCTGGCCCAGAAGCCCTCTCAAAATTCGGGGCGTGGCCGGGAGCTCTCCATCGGCTCCCTGGCCGGTGTGCTGCTTAGTCTACGACAAACGGCGCGCTCTGCGCGATATTCTGCCCCGAAATCGCGTCGTGGATCTTTATCTTCACCGTATATTTGCCCGGTTGCAGGCTTCCCAGCGGCAGCCTCTTCTCCAGAGTCAACTGATCGGCGTCCGCGGCAATGTCTGTAGACTTCTGCGTCGTATCCAGCAGGGTCTTGTGGTCCTTATCATCGATGATCTTGTACTCGATGGTTGCGTCGTTCCGCTTGGTCTTCTCGTTTACCCCGAGGTTGTAAACCTGCATCCAGAAGTTCAGAGCCTGGTTGCGATGAAAACTCGCCGGCATCGACTCATTTCCCATCACCCGCGGCCACAGCAGCGTATCGCCGATCGTGAAACGGCCCGCCCCAATGTCCTTGTCCGGAACCCGCTCCATCCTCGAGGCCAGAATCAGCGATGACGTCGCAAGGCTGTTGTCGTTGTATTCCGGAACCGTGACCGCCTGCGCCCACGTGCCCACGTGGTTCGGGTTATTCACATCCTTGATCGCAATATCAATGCGGTAACGCCCCGGCTTCAACGCCAGCGCCTTCCAATAAAGCGACGCGTGGTCGAGCGTCTGCGGAAGCAGTTCCGCCGGCTCATTCACCTCCACCGTATCTTCAAATGAGTCCACCACCTGGTCGGTAATCGTAGAAACCTGCCCGTAAATATCCACCAGACCCTTTGACACTCCGTCCTGCGTCTTGAAGGTGATGTCCTTCTGCTTGATCTGCAGCGTGATCGGCACCATCACCGTGTTCTCGCCAATCCGCACAAAATCCGTCTGCACGTCGAATGGGAAGAACGGACCGGTCAGCAGCTTATGGGTCGTTACAAAGTCTTCCAGGTCTTTGAACTTGACCTGCGGCGGAGCCTCCAGCTTGGCGTACTGCTCCAGCCGGTCAAACTCCTTGCTGTGCTCCTCGGCCGACATCGGTCCCGGACCAATATCCTCCAGACCTCCGTTAAACCGGTCCTTCTTCTGCGCCAACCCCATCTGCTCATAAAGCGTCAGACCGGCGCCCGGTACATGCTTTAGTGCGTCGTTCGCAGTCGGATCCAGCACCATCTGGTAGTTCCCGCACATGCACTGGTCCACAAACTCAATCTTCACGTTCTCGCCGATGCCGGGAATATAACGGTAGTGCCAGATCGTAAACGGATAGGTCGCCGTCGAGCCTCCACCCTGGGATATCGGTCGCTCCCACATACCTCCGCTCGGGTGCGAATCCTTACTCGTCGGCGGACCGTACTTGATGTAGATCATCCCCCGATCGGTTTCCCAGCCCGGCTCGCCGTCGGAAAAGTGCTGGTTCGCGTACGCGATGCGACGGTAAATCTCTTCGCGGTAACTGTTATAAGGCGAATCCGGATTCGGATTCCGCCGCCGCCAGAAGTTCTCGATGAACGCGTTGCGCTCCTCGTCGTTCGTCAGGCTCAGGAACGCCCGCCGCTCCTTATCAGTGATAATCCACCGCACCGTTTCGTTCAGCCACTTCTTATAGGGGCCCTTCAACTCCTGCCGATACTCTCTTTCCTGCCTGCGGCGCAGCCACACCGGCAGCTTCCGCTTCAGCGGATTCTGGCTGCCGTGACTCGCTGCGTTCTGCTGGCTGTTCCCGCCCTCTTGCGCGGCCTGCGCCCGCGAATCCCGCGATTTCGCCGGCGGTTGGGCGTACAGACTTGGGGCGGCGCTTACCCCGGCCATCCACAGCGCCAGGATCAGGCAATTTCGGTACTGCGACATAACGTTACTGCTCCTCAACAATGCCACTATTGTACGAGCCGCTCTCTTGCGACTTCAAGAAAATGCGCCGCCTCTTTCACAATTTTTCTTCGCCTAAACTTCGCGCTCCCGTTGATATCATGGCTTGTAACTTCAAAATATCTCGCCTGGACTAACGGGGAACTTTTGCGCCGGGCGCTTCGTACTGGAAGCATAACCGGGTGCTCGAACCTCTCATGTGCCGAACCTCGCGGCAGGAAAGATGCGAATGAAAAAAGCTCTGATCGCTGTGGCTGTCCTTCTTGTGCTTGGGGCCATCGTTGGTCTCACCATCTGGCGCGCACGCTCCGGTTACACCAAGGTGCTCACGGCAACCGTCGTTCGCAAAGACCTCGTCTCTACCGTCAGCGCCACAGGCCAGATCAAACCCAAGGAATACGTCAACCTCGGCGCCACCGCCTTTGGCCGGGTTACGCACATCTATGTGAAAGAGGGGCAAAAGGTCCGCAAAGGCGAAGTCGTCGCCACCATCGAAAACGTCCAGCAGAATGCCAACGTCCTGGGCCAGAAAGCCGCCATCCTCGCCGCCAGAAGAAACATTGCCGCCGACGTCGCCGCCGAACACACCGCCCAGGCAAACATCGAGCACGCCGCCGCTCAGTTGCAACAGGCGCGCTCCCAGTTCAACCGCGCCAAGGCTCTCTTCAAGGCGCAGGTCATGTCCCGCCAGGACTACGACACGGACCAGGCCAGTTATCTGACTGACCTCGCCTCCCTCCAGCAGGCAAAAGACCAGCTCACTCAGGACAAGGCGCAAACCGCGGCCGCACAAGCACAACTGATCACCCAGCAGGCCACCCTCAAGGCGAACGAAGACCTCCTCAGCAAAACCGTGGCCGTCGCCCCCTTCAACGGCATCGTTACCAACCTCCCCGTCCGCGTCGGGGAAACGGTCGTCGAAGGCATTCAGAATTCCCAGGGCTCCACGCTCATGACCATCGCCAACATGAGCCAGATTCAGGCCGAGATCATGGTCGACGAAGACGATATCGTCAACGTCGCCCTCGGTCAGCCTGTGGACGTCACCGTCGACGCGCTCCCCGGACAACACTTCCGCGGCACCGTCACTGAGGTCGGCGACCAGGCCCTCCTGCGTTCCACCGGCGTCTCCACCAGCCTGTCCACCGGCACCACCAATGAGGCCAAGGTCTTCAAGGTAGTCGCCACCCTCCAGGATCCCTCCGGAAAACTGAAACCCGGCCTTTCCTGTACCGGCAAAATCACCACAGCCACCGCCAAGAACGCCATCTCCATCCCGATTCAGGCGCTCGCCATGCGCACCGAGGAAAGCCTCAAGAAAGTATCTGCCTCGGCCGCCGCCGCCGCTGCTTTAATCGCATCCCCAGAGGAAAAGTCTCACCAGGGCGTCTTCCTCGTCAGCCCCGGCGGCAAGCCGACCGTCCACTTCGTTCGCGTAAAAACTGGCATCACCGGCACAACCAGCATTCAGGTGCTCAGCGGACTGAAACCAGGCCAGGAAATAGTCATCGGGCCCTACAACATCCTGCGCACCCTTAAGAACGGCGCTCTCATCAAACGTGAGAAGACGGGCCTCGGAAACACCTAAAACGTCCACTCCGCGCCTTGAACGCAATATTTCACTTCCGGCCCCGGGCCGGCAGGAGCACACCATGGCTACCAATCTCGATATCGCGACCGTCCCCAATTCCTCGCAGGGGCCCGGCCCCGAAGACGTCATCGTCGTCGAGAATCTATGGAAAACATACGACATGGGCTCCGAGCAGCAGGTTCAGGCCCTCCAGGGCGTCTCGCTTCGCATCCGCCATAACGAGTACGTCGCCATCATGGGACCCTCCGGCTCCGGTAAATCCACCCTGATGAACCTCATCGGCTGCCTTGACACCCCCAGCCAGGGCCACTACTGGCTCAACGGCCATCTCGTCAGCGAACTCAATGACGACGAACTCGCCCGCATCCGCAACAAGGAAATCGGCTTCGTCTTCCAGACCTTCAACCTGCTCGCCCGCGCCACCGCCCTCCACAACGTCGAGCTGCCGCTGATCTATAACGGCACGCCCTCCCACGAGCGTCTCGAACGAGCCACCGCCGCCCTCGACGCCGTCAATCTCGGCGAGCGCGTCCACCACAAACCGAACGAGCTCTCCGGAGGGCAGCGCCAGCGCGTCGCCATCGCACGCGCCCTGGTCAACAATCCGTCCATCATCCTCGCCGACGAACCTACCGGAAATCTCGACTCCAAAACCGGCCTCGAAATCATGGCCCTCTTTGACGATCTCCACCGCAAGGGCAACACCATCGTCCTCGTCACACACGAGCCCGACATCGCCGAATACGCTCACCGCATCGTCCACATCCGCGACGGCAAAATCTTTTCCGACGAAGCCTCCGGACGCGCCCTCAAGGCCTGATCCAGTCGCCGGGCACCCGCCAGATCAACGGCCGGCTCCGAATACCGTCGACTGGCGATTGAACTCCGCTGCGCCCGGTATAGACTGAAAGCTACCTTCGCCTTATGAAATCGCGCCTCCTCTGCAGCACCCTCGCGCTGGCCCTGTCCGCCGCGCCCCTGGCCCTCGGCCAGCAGTTCCCCAAGGGAACCGTCGTCCACTATCCGCCCCGCGGCCCCAGCACCCTCCAGCCTTCCAACGCCCCCCTCGCCCAGCGGCAGAAACAGCTCCACGCCCTGCTCAACGCCATCCACCAATACCACCTTCAAACCCATCCCGAGTACGCCTCCATCCACGGCGACAAGCGCTACGACGCTGACCTCACGGACTACTCCGCCTCGGCTTGGGAGCAGCGCATCAACCAGGCCAACTCGTTCATGATGCAGTTGGTCCAGATTGACACCTCCGGCATGACCGCCGCGGAAAAACAGGCCGCCGGCCAGGCCCTCCACAACCTCATCGCCCAGCAGAACGCCGCCGAGTCTCGACCCTGGGAAACCCCCGTCACCGCTACCTCCGGCCTGCCCTTTTCCCTCGCCGCTCTCCCCGCCAAATTGCACTTCGCCACCACCTCTGACTACGACAACTACATCGCCCGCCTCAACAAGGTTCCTGCCGCATTCCGCCAGATCAGCAATGACATTCTCCTCGGCATCCAGGACGATAACCCCCCTTCGCCGACCGTCATTCGCGGCGTTCTCGCACAGGTCCACGCCATCACCAGCCAGAAACCACAGGACAGCCCCTTTGCGCTGCCGCTCAAGGAATTTCCAGTCTCCATCCCCGCCGCCGACCAGGCGCGCATCCGCAAGGCCGTGCTCACCGCCATCACCACCCAGGTTCTTCCGGCCTATCAGCACTTCGGTCGTTTCATCTCCAGCCTGCAGCAGCCACCTCAACCGCCCGCCTCGCAGTCCAAATCACCAAAGGTGCAACCGTGACCGACCACAAGCCCGAATCCAAAACTGAAATCAAGTCCCAGTCCAATACCGCCCTCAAGACCGCCGCCAATCAAGCCGCGCCCAATCCCTTCGACCTCAAGCGCGCAAAAGTCGCCCTCCTCGGCGCCGGAAAAATGGGCGGCATCCTCCTGCAGGCCTTTCTGAAAGAGAAAATCCTGCAACCCGACCAGCTCGTCGCCACCGTCGCCCATCCCGACCGCGCCCTCGCGCTCTCCGCCCAGTGGGGCATCGACGTCACCACGGACAATCTCGCCGCCGTGCGCCAGGCAAACATCGTCCTGCTCGGCGTCAAGCCCTTCCAGATCGCCGGCCTGCTCCAATCCCTCCGCCCCGCCCTCGATCCCTCCAAGCTCCTCATCTCCTTCGCTGCCTCGGTCCGCACCTCCGCCATTGAAGAAGCCGCTGCCCCCGGCGCACCCAGACCCATCTCCGTCATCCGCGCCATGCCCAACACCCCCTCCATGCTCGGCGTCGGCATCACCGCGCTCTGCTCCGGCTCCAACGTCACGCCCCACCAGCTCCAGCTCGCCACCGCTCTCTTTGAGGCCGTGGGCCGCACCGTCACCGTTGACGAAAAACACATGGACGCCGTCACTGGCCTGTCCGCCAGCGGACCCGCCTTCATCTACATCATTCTTGAGTCCCTCGCTGAAGCCGGCGTCAAAGTCGGCCTGCCCCGCGACATCGCCACCCTGCTCGCCGCCCAGACCACCCTCGGTTCGGCCCGCATGGTCCTCGACACCGGCTACCACCCTGCCCTGCTCAAGGACGCCGTCACCACCCCCGCCGGATGCACCATCGACGGCATCCTCGAACTCGAAGAAGGCGGCCTCCGCGTCACCCTCATCAAGGCCGTCATGCGCGCCGCCCAGCGCGCCAAAGAACTCGCCAACGGCTAGTGCGGCTCCAGCACAACCGTACCCCGAAGGGATACCTCTAAACTCGACGCGATCAACACCAGGCAGCCGACCCGAACGTCCTCAAAACTCGATCAGCGATCCTCAAATCGCTCTAGAAAACGTAGGTCTGCGCCGCACCCTCCACCGCCATCAGGTAAGGCGGAGCCTTCGTAATCTGAATCCGCGGATCCCGCACATCCTTCGGATCTATCCCCTTGTTCTCAAGAGCCAGCTCGCACAGCGTCATCTCCCCGCCCAGATCCAGAACGTCGTTAAACAGCTTCACCAGGTTCGGCAACCCCTTCGGCTGGCCAAGCTTTTCGAGCTCGCCCTTCAGCGCCCACCGGGCTCCCGCCGGGCAAAAGAAAATATGTACTTCATAGTCCAGCGCCGCGCCTGACGTAGCAAAGATCAAAGTGGGAGCAATATTCGCCGCCGTCTCACCATTGCAGACAATCGCCATCTTCTGTGCCATCGGACTCTCCTTTCGTGGCGAATCACCCACCGGAGCCTGCGAGCCGCACCGCACCCAGGGCCTCACGATTTCAACCTGCCACGAAACTAAGATGCCCGCTCGCCCAGCCGCGCAACGCAACGCCGCTCTGCAACCCGTCCGGCCATCGCGAAGCCCGCGTCCGCCCGCGCGGCTGGCGCCTACCGGATCAGCTTCAGCGCCACCCGGAACAGTCCGTCGAAATCCTCGCCTGCCGCCTTGTCCCGCTCCACCGCCGTCTCAATCGCCTTCATCGCCGCCGCCCGCTGGTAGCCAAGGTTCACCAGCGCCGACAGCACATCCTCGCCCGCCGCCCCCAGCTGCGTCTTCTGCGCCGCCTCCGGACCCGCCGCCATCAGATCGTCCAGCTTGTCCTTCAGCTCCACCACCAGCCGCTCGGCCAGCTTCTTGCCCACCCCCGGAATCCGCGTCAGGCTCGCATGGTCCTGCGCCCGTATCGCCGCCACCGTTCGCTCCGGGCTCAGCCCGCTCAGCATCTTCACCGCCAGCTTCGGACCCACCCCCGAAACCGTGATCAGCCGCTCAAACAACCGCTTCTCTTCAAAATCAAGAAACCCGAACAGCGCAATCGCATCCTCGCTCACCTGCGTATGGATGTGCACCGCCACCTCGGCGCCCTCGGCCGGCAGCGCCGTAAACGTCGGCACGCCAATCGCCACGTCGTAGCCCACGCCCCCGCACTCCACAATCACTTGTCCCGGTTGTTTCGCTATCAGCTTGCCCCGCAAATGAGCGATCATCGTTCCTCGATTAACTTCCTGTTGGTGAAGCTCGCAGTACAAATGAATGTGTCATCCTGAGCGTAGCAAGCCGCGTCGTTCGCGGCTTGCGCAGTCGAAGGATC
>CAZWSD010000153.1:0-7604 GCA_964636535.1 uncultured Acidobacterium sp.
GCTAGGCTGGGCAGCGCTCTTCGAGAATTCGGAGCCCCATAAGGATCCGTTCCCGGCTTCAGCCCTTGGCAAAGTCCACCTCGATGATCATCCTATCGGCTACTGGTTTTCCGCCCTCAAGGCACTCGAAGGCCAGATCATTTCGACGTGCGACCATCGGCACCGCCAACGGCCTCACTGAGGTCTTCGGCAGCCTGAAAGACAGCGACCAGATCGCCGGCCAGGCCACCCATGATCCCCATACTGGCGCGCGGATCAGCGAGCTCCCGTTGCATCATCCATATCCAATATCCGAATATCTATGCGCGATCATACAGCCTGACGAAAGCCCGAGACGCTCCATTCCCACCCTGGGCGCCTTCACATACATTGTCCTTTCCCCATCCCATGCGAATCTCCGCATTCACGCGCCCCTGTTCACGATTTTCGCAAAAGCAGTACATGTGATAATCTGCACGGCGATATGAAAGCATCGTTCGTCTTCTTCTCCGCACTGCTCACTCTTCTATTGGCTCCCTTCGCTCAGGCACAATCTTCAGGCCTTCATTTTCAGCCCGGCGAATGGCAAATCTCCTCGACGGTCACGCCTTCCGTGGGCCACCCTGTCCACCGTCAGGTGAGTGTTTGCGCAAAGAGCGCCGGCCAGGCATGGCAGACCAGCACTGCCAATCAACAATGCTCCGCCCCCAATCTCACAGCTATCGCCAATGGTTTCGACGTCGAGATCTCCTGCTCTGGTGGGGCCGGTCCCGTACAATGGAAATCCGCCTCTAAAATCCATGAGACATTCTCCAACTCCGGCTCGGACTTCCACGCCACGGGCGCCACAACCACTACCGTCTCCTATGCGGGCCATGCACCCATGACCACCTCAGCTACAATCGACGCTACGGGCAAGCGAACCGGAGCTTGTCAGTAGTTACCTGCAGACGCCATTCTTTTCCCCAAGGCTCTTCGGCCATTTTCAGAATCGCGCCATAGCACGACGGCCCCATGCTACCCTGGGGCCGTCGTCGCGAATTCTCTTCCAGTTGCCGGCTATTGACCAGAAGACTGATTCGTCGACGAAGAAGGAGTCAGGTCAGCATCGATGTGAATCGAAGTTCCAGAAATCAGAACTGCTCTCGACCAACTCGTGTAGCCCGCTTTCTGGACGGTAATCTGATGCTTGCCGGAAACAAGCGACAACGTCGATGGCGTGTCTCCAACAAATGCCCCGTCCACTTCAATACCGCAATCCTGAACGTTGCAACTGACCGTAACCTGCGACAAGGCTTCCCTGGCTGCTGACGCTGCCGGATGAGGCTCGAACCTCGCCAGATCCAATTTCATATCTCCATCAATGTAGGCAGTTATCTCTGTCCCCTTGGGGATCGTTATGTCCTTGCCATGCATAAATAGAAATAGAGGCGCGGCCGGAAAAAACACAATCCCCGTCGCCACCATCGCTCCCGTCATAACTCCCACGTGGCCGTGGCCATGTCCGCCCGCGGTTGCTCGCAACATGGCCTTTTGGCCGTCCCCGAGCCGTACGCTGTCGATGTTGATATTCAACTTGCCGGCGCGGCCCATCCTGCGCTTCTTTTGAGCCTCCGTTACCGTCGCCAATGCAAGCGAACCCTTGGGAATCACCACGGCACCGTCGACCAAAACACTGTCCACAACTTGAAAATCCACTTCGCCGCCAACCTTCGCTGTCGCCGAGGAAATCGTTCGCTCCAGGCGCAACCTGACCGGAGTGCCATCAAACAAAGTATTGGATGGCGGCGCGGGGCTCGCAGTGGATATCTTGGACGAAGTCTGCGGGGCTTCTGGTGCTGAAGAAGAGATCTGCTGCGCGAAAGCGATTTGGCTAAAAACAAGTAATCCGCATAACAAGTGAACTGCAAATTTCATGAGATTCACCAGTTTCCAAAAAACTCCGGGAGGAGCAAACCTAACTCTAGCACTGACTTAGAAAGGAGATAAGGCAAAATTTTCAGCGTTCGTCCACCTTCTCACCACTCCATCGCAAACTGGGCATCGCTCTCCGCCAAAGCTGCGCGCGGCTCGCTTGCCAGCTCGAGGACCAGCCGCTCCAGCACCAGCCGCTTGTCCGGCGGCTGCGAGCGCAGCTCCAGGTCGGCCCTCGCAATCAGCCGAAGCGCGCGCGTCAGCTCCCGGCGCGACCTATATCGCCGCGCCTGCCGGATCAAATCCTCGGCCGCAAACGGCGGCATCCTGAAACCCTGCCAGAGCGCCTGCCATATCGCCCGCGAATCGCGCACATTCTTCTCCACAATCACCAGCATCTGCCGAAACGTTCTCGCGAGCATGTAAAGGTGCCCAATTGCCGAATCTTCACCGCCATCAGAAGCATTCAGCAAACCGTGCAGCAGCACAATTGCCCGAGCCTTGTCCTTCGCCGATATCGCGTCCGTCAGCTCATACAGAGACCGCTGCTTGGCCGCAAGCACCATCGTCTCTACGTCACCCAGAGTAATGTGGCGCTTCTCCGCCACATACAACACCAGCTTTTCAAACTCGCTCGCCACCAGCATCATGTCCGCGCCCAGCGCGTCCACCAGCTCGCGCGCCGCTTCGCTGTCGATTTGTACTTGTCTCTGTTTCGATTCCCCGTTCAACCAGCGCAGCGCGTCCGCCTCATCCACCCGGGCCAAATCCACCATCCCACACCATTCGCCCAGCGTCTCCCGCAACCGGTCGTAGCGGTTCTTGTCATCCATATCCATCCGGCGCGGGTCCGCAGGAATATGAATGTGATCCGCAACAAACACGATCAGCGCCTGCGGATTTGGCTCCCGGAAATACGCCTCGATCGCCGCGAATTCTTCCTTCTTTGCCCCGCGCGTATACAGCGTCTTCACATTCCGCACAAACTGCACCTGGAACGGCGCCATCAGCGACGGCGTGCGCGCCAGATCCAGCACTTCAAAGATGTTCGCTTCGCCAAGGTCCAGATCTGAAAGACAAAAATCGCGCAGCTCTGGCGGCGCCAGCGCCTCTACAATCGCCCGCCGGCATCGCTCGTACAAAAAAACCTCATCGCCCGCAAGCAGGTATCCGGCTCGCAGCCGCTTCTCCCGCACTTCGGTCAAAAAACGGTCGGTCGATGCAAAGCCCGCACCCATCACAAGGACTCCAAAATGTCCGATACCGCCGCCGAGGCAAAATCGTTCGCCAGCCGCCGCTCTGCAGCCGTATCTTCCTGAATAAAGCTCGCCAGATTCTGCGTCTCCTCGTACTGCTCCCGGAAACGGTACGACGTATTCCGGTACAGAACTTTGTGGTCGCGGCCAGTGAGCGTAATGCTCGCCGTAATAGTCACCAAAAAGCTCGAAGACCGCCCCGTCGTGTTGTCATACGTCAGCGGTACTATTTTAAAGCTCGTGATCGCACCATGCAGCGTGGCGTTCGCTTCCGGATCGGCATGATTCACCACGCGCCACTTCGTCCGCGCTGTCAGTTGCCGAATCACCGCCTGCGTAAAATCCGTATCTACCTTGTATGCGTTGGTGTGGTTTACAAATATCGGCACCGCCACTGTCTGCAGATTTTGCGGCAGCTGCGCCGGCGTCTCCATTACGTGATACGCGCAACCGCTGGTCATCAGCAGACACGACAACAGCAGTACGGATGCGAAACGGAACATGCTGCACCTATTGTCGCATCGCGCAGGCCGCGCCCCTAGCAGAATTACAACCTAGAACCTGTTATTGACTCTTTCGCGGGCGGTGTTGCTGGCCAAATCCGCGCCAGACAAGGCGGAGGACGAGGATTGTGGCGGGTCCACCATCGAGGACGACAACGAAGTATGGCGCGGTTTTAGCCGCAACCCGAAGGGCTGGGGACAGTTTTCCCCAGCTCCGCTCGTGGGAAAGTTAATAAGAGGCTCTAAGCTGCTTGCATTCCCTAATCCGGACTGCCCGTATGCCCCGTACCCGATGACGGCATATTCAGATTCAGCTTCGGCGGCGGCTGGCTGCTCTTTTCATTCCCGGTTTGCTCGGTCCCGCCCGCAGGAGAAGTCTGGCCCGGCAACCGGTATGGAGCCTTTAGCCCGCTCTGCGCCGCCTGCAACGTATCCTGCTGCCCATCCTGAAACAACAGTGCTTGCTTGTACTGCGCAATCGCCGCCTTCCGATCCCCGCCAACATCGTCTATCCGCCCCAGGTAAATGTGAGACCAAGCCACAAGCCGAGGATTCTTCGAAAGCACAATCGTCTTATGGAACGCCACCACCGCGTCCGGAACATTGCCCTTCAGCAGGTCTGCCTGCGCCATGATGTACTCCGCCCGATCTGGATGCGCCGTGTGGTCCGCCAGCGCCTTCTCCGCAATCGCATAAGCCTCATCCGGATCACCATGCATCAGCTTGCTTTCCGCCGTATCCAGTGCATCCGGCGGTGGCAGCGTCTGCGCCACAACGCTCGTGTCCGGCCTCGAGGCAAACTCAATGTGCATGTTCTTGATCTTGCCAATCTCCGCGGGAACATCCATCCCGTACACCATTGGCCCGATACTCTGGGACAAAGACGATGGTGAGTGCTCAAACCGAATCATTTGCCGATAGAAGTACTCCGTCAGAATGAACCCCTTCTCCAGCGAGTGATTCACATACTCCTGCCGCACTTCCGCCACCTTGCGCAGATAGGCTTGCCGCTTTCTAAAGTCTGCAGCGTACTGGCTGCGTGGAGCTCCCCGCGGAACCTGATACACAGGAACTCCCGTACTCATTGTGCGCGCCTCAATCGCGCGCACCAGGCACTCCACCACAAACGCAATCAAATCGTTCTTAAAGTGAAACGCGATTGGCGCGTCCTGCACCATACTCAAAAACGGTTGTAGACGGTCTATCGCACTTGCCCGCGCATACAGCAACGGATCAATCTCATAATGCAGATACAGGTCGCGCACTCCGTTCATGTCAATCTTGCCTGTCTTCGACGGGGACACCACCACGATATAGCGCCCGTCATAGATGCGCGCATTTGTATCATTCGGATCCAGCAGCGGCTCCACCACCACCTCAAAACGGCTGGATGAGTAATTATTCAGCGGCTCCTTCAGGTAGATATCCGTACGCAGCGTCATCTGCGAAATCGGCCCGTGCAATTCTCGAACGTCCTGGTCGTACGACAGCCGGTTATTCACCCAGATCACGTGCAAATCCGTCGCATCCACGAACTTCTGCAATAGCGGCAGAATGTGCTCCACTCCGCTCGCATCCGGCGGCAACTGCTGTACGGGAACGCTCAACTTAAGCGTGGGAGGAGGCGTCAAGTACAACGCCAGAGATACGTATTGCGCCAGGTTCTGCGCCGAATCCCCAAATTGATGGCTGGTGATAAAAGCGCACAGTTTGTCGCGAAGCGCTGTCGACTCCTCAGACTGCGCCACATCCTCCTCCACCTGCTTGCGAATCCGCATTCGCACCGGCTGCGAGATGGACAGGCCGTCGTTATAGCCGCAGGCATTCAGCGCCACCCCAACGTCAAACATCGCCTCGCTGGTTTCAAGGCTGATTTGCGGTCCTCCCTCAGCCACCAGCGACTGCATCGCCTCAGATGTGGAATTGGACTGCGCAACGGCGGCAGAAGCAAAAAGTAATGCCGCACCGGCAACGATACTCAAAGTGCAAAAACGAAAACAGGCTAGACGTGGCATAGAGAGGAACTTTGCTCACTAGTCTATGCACCGCGCGCACCTGATTGCAACGCGCCCACCTTCAGCCGTGGACTGCCACACCCGAAAAGGAAATAAGCGCTACGCCACGAACCGGCTCGCCATAAAGGGTCGCCGGGCGAAAAACACTGAACAGAAGCAGGTTTTCAATCGCGGTACGCGTCTGCGGATCTTTCGGACCCGCCACGATCCGGTAATCATAAACCTCGCCCCGACCATTCACGTAGGCCTCCACCACCACCGGCTCGCCCCGGCTCAACAGCGCGCTTGTCCCGGCCGGACTCGTATACAAGAATCGCGGGGCCGTCGCCGTACCAATCGGCGAATCTCCTGCTACCGCCTGCTCCGGCGCCGCAAACGCGCCTATCAGCATCGCCACCGTGCCAATTAGCAAAATCGAGCTCACCAGCCCCGCCGAGGCCTGCAATAGATAAGGTTGAATCGAATTCTCCCACCGCACCCGCAACAGGCTCAGCATGTTGCGCCGCGTGCGCGCCCGCTCCCGTGAAATCGCCACTCTTAGACGCAACGCCAGATCGGGCGGCGCCTTCGCTGGCCCAAGATGGTACAACGCTTCCTGCAACTGCCGCCATTGCGCAAACTCGTCGGCGCAGTCCTCGCACGCGGAAAGATGCCCGGCTACCTGCTGCATCTCTATGCCCCGCAGTGATCCATCCAGGTAATTCGAAAAGTTCTTGCGAATCGAGCGGCAGGGACTCATCTTGCCTCCTCAGCGGACTCAAGCAGACCAAAGGAAGGAGTGGAAACCGGCTTCCGCTGCGCGGCTTCTACATATGGCGTCAGCCGCTGACGCAATTGCTCTCGGCCACGCATCAGCCTCGACTTTACCGTTCCCAGGCTCGTCGCCAGAATTTCGGCGATCTCTTCGTAGGAGAAACCCTCAAGATCACGCAGAATCACAACTGATCGATACGGCTCCGGAACCAGACGCAGCTCGGCCGCCACCCGCGAACTCAGCTCCCGCTGCGCCGCTGAATCAAACGGCGTGCCTCCTTCATCGGCCAGCATGTCTTTCAGAAACACGCCAGCGCCGTCATCCGAACAGCCTATCTCGGCCTCAATCGTGATCTCCCGTTGCGAGTGCCGCGACCACCACCGCCGCTGGTTGGAAGCCTCGTGCAGCGCGATCCGATAAATCCAGGTCCGCAGGCTCGCGTCTCCCTGAAACTTGCGGATCCCGCGAAATATCTTGATGAAGATCTCCTGCGTCAGATCCGCGGCATCCGCCGAATTTGGAATCGTGCGCGCAACAAGACTGTAGATTGGTTGGTGATACTTCGAAATCAGCCAGGCAAAGGCATCTTCTGAGCCCTCACGCAACTGCGATACGACTGCGGCTTCTTCCGGGTGCGACCCGATCGCGCTTGCCAAATTTCCCACGGTGGTCCCTGCGTGCAACTTTCAACCCCCATACACTATCAGGAAAGCCGCTGCATCCGCTCCCCCTCCACGTGTTTCCAGTCATTTAGCTCGCTCCGCAGCCTCTTCGCCCGAAGCCCAAACGGCGCTGCCTTCTCCCTTGCCCACTCTTGTAGACACCGGTAACCCCATGAACGTTCCGAAGAATTCTTCCCGTCTTCCCCTCTCCCGCATTCCCATTCCACCGAATCCGCCTGCCCCTTGGCACTCCTCACCTTTCAAGGCCCTTGCCATGATTGACGAATCCCTGCCGCTCCATGAAAATAAAGGAAGTCAGCGTGGGCCTGTGGCGCAGTTGGGAGCGCGCTTCCATGGCATGGAAGAGGTCATCGGTTCGATCCCGATCAGGTCCACCAATTATTTCAATAATTTAGACAGGACGAGCGTTCAAAGGCAGAGCGTTTGTGTCATGGGTTGTGTCATAACCCGCCATTTTGCTGCTCTTGGCAAGGGTTTCCATCGCTGTGCGCTTGGCTTCC
>CAZWSD010000154.1:0-7598 GCA_964636535.1 uncultured Acidobacterium sp.
AAGTCGAGCTTTTTGCCGACCTCGCCGCCGGTATCGAGCAGGCCGTGAAAGTGGGCGATATGGGCGCGCATGCGAACGAGCTCCTCGTCGATGCTGCTGCGCTCGGCCAGCAGCGCGGCCTCCTGCAGGAGGCGATTTTCGTCGAAGGAGCCGCCGATCATCTTGTTCAAGCGTTGCTGGAGGCGCTCAAAATAGGCTTGCTGAACGTCTTGGCGGAATGCGGCGACCTGTTCCACGGAGGCGGCAAGACGATCGAGGCTGGCCCTCAGGTCTTCCCGCAGAGCAGCGCCCTCGTGGATGCGCATGGTGTTGAGTGCTTCCACGAGCGGATCGATGTGGGCGAGGACGGCGGATTCGATGACTTCGGGGGGTTCTTCGGTGCGCGTTTCCTGGGTGATGACGCCGGGCAGGCCGAAGATCATATTCAGGTCGGGCTGGCCGGCGAGGTTCAGGTCGGCTGCGGCAGTGCGGAATGCCGCGACGTAGGCGGCGAGGCGGGTGGAATCGAGGTCGATGCGATTAGCGGCCGTGCGGGAGAGATTCAAGGTGACGTCAACGTGTCCGCGGACGATTTTGTGCTTGAGCACCTGCCGGAGTTTGATTTCGAGGCCGTCCAGGCCTCCGGGGAGCCGGAGGCTGAGGTCAAGAAAACGGTGGTTGACGCTCTTGATGGAGAGAGTGAAGGCGAGTTCTGTGGAGATGGTTCCTTCGACGCGTGCGAAGCCGGTCATGGACATGACGGTAGAATTGGGTTCGCTCATTCGGCAGCCTCAGTAACGGCGAGGTCATAGTGGTTCATGGGTTCGATATTCATAAATTGTAACTTGTACAGTTTCTGATAGGTGGGAGAGCTGAGGAGCAGATCTTCGTGCGGTCCGATAGCGGTGATGTGGCCTGCCTCGACGACGGCAATGCGGTCGGCACGGCGGACAGTGGAGAGCCGGTGAGCGATGACGATGCTGGTGCGGTTCTGCATGAGATTGGCGAGTGCGGTCTGGACGAGGGCCTCGCTTTCAGCGTCGAGCGCGGAGGTGGCCTCGTCGAGGATGAGGATGGGCGCGTTCTTGAGGATGGCGCGGGCGATGGCCAGGCGCTGTCGTTCGCCACCGGAGAGGCGGAAGCCTTTTTCGCCTATGACGGTGTTATAACCATCAGGCATCTGTTGAATAAAGTTGTGCGCGAGGGCGGTTTTGGCGGCGGTCTCGACGTGCTTTAGAGAAACGTCGGGCTGTCCATAGGCGATGTTGTTGCGCACGGTATCGTTGAAGAGGATGGTTTCCTGCGTGACGGTGGCGATCTGCTTTCGCAGCGAAGCGAGGGTGACGTCGCGGAGGTCGTGGCCATCAATGAGCACGCGACCGGAGGTGACGTCGAAGAAGCGCGGGATGAGACTGGCGAGGGTGGACTTCCCTGCTCCGCTGGGGCCGACGACGGCGACGACCTCGCCGCGGCGGATGGTCAGATCGACATCGTGCAGGACTTCCTTGACGCCTTCTTCGTCGGAATAGTTGAAGCCGGCGTGATCGAGGATGATGGCTTGATGGAACTCCCTCAGCGCGACGGCGCCGGATTTCTCGACAACTTGTTCTTCGTCGTCGAGGAAGTCGAAGATGGCCTGCGAGGAGCCGACGGCCTGCTGGAAATTGTTCCAGTAGACGGCGAAGCGGCGGATGGGATCGTAAAGCTTGAAAAGCGCGACGATGAGAGCCAAAAACTGTCCCGGCTCCATCTGATGGTGATTGATGGCGAGGTGCCCGAGCTTGAGCAGCAGCGCAATGGCAACGGCCCCTATCAGGTCCATGAGCGGTGAGCTGACGGCCTGCGTGCTGACGGTGCGCATGTTGGCGCGCAGCAGACGACGAGCCGCACCGCGAAAGCGGACGAGCTCCCAGTTTTCCATGTTGAAGGCCTTCACGATGCGATTGCCGGTGATGGTTTCGTGAAGGATGTTCTGGATTTCGGCGAGCTTGTCCTGCCCTTTGCGCGTGGACTTGCGCACGCCGCGGCCGATGCGGCGCATTGACATGAAGACCACCGGGATGAAAATGACGAGGATCCATGCCAGTTCGCCGCCCAGAACGATGACCAGGGCGGTCATGGCAATCAGGGTGAAGAATTGCTGCAGAAATCCCGACAGGACGGTGGACATGGCCAGCTGCACACGCTCGATGTCGTTGACGAGGGCGGAGAGCAGTGTTCCGGTGGTGTGCTTCTGGAAGAAAGAAACGGAGCGTCGGAGAATGACTTCGTAAAGGTCGTCGCGCAGATCAGTGATGGTGCCGAAGCCGGCGTAGCTGGCCAGGTATGTGCCGGCGTAGCTGCAGATGCCCTTGAGCAGCGTGGAGATGATCAGGGCATAGGCGACCATGTTCCAGTCGTTATGCAGGCCAGCAGGGACGAACTGCTGCAATGTGAGATGCAGATTGAAATGCCCGAATTCGGAAGGAATGAGGGAGATTTTCCTGTGGGGAATCCCGCCTGGATGCAGGACGTTGTCAAAGATGGGGCCGACGAGGAGAACGCGAAAAGCGTCAAAAAGGCCTACGCCAGCCGCCATAATGACCGCGACAATGGCCGCAGGAAGGTAACGCCGCGCGTAATGAAGGAGCCGGATGACTCGATTGGCACCGGCTCTCGTCGAACTCATCCCGTTATTTTAGACGCTTGGCGGGGATTCAGCGAGGCATGTCGCGGTGTTCGATCTTGAGGTGGTAACCGTTTTTTTCGAGGCGGTGGGCAATTTCTTCAGCGATCATGACGGAGCGATGCTGGCCGCCGGTGCATCCGAAGGCGACGGTGAGATAGCTTTTTCCTTCATGTATGTAGTGCGGGAGGAGAAAAAGCAGGAGGTCAGTCACCTTGTCGAGAAATTCGCCGGTCTGGGCGAATTGACAGATGTAGGCGGCGACTTCAGGGTCCCGACCGGTGAGGGGGCGGAACTCGGGAATGAAATGGGGATTGGGCAGGAAGCGCACATCGAAGACGAGATCGGCCTCAAGCGGGACGCCATGCTTGTAGCCGAAGCTCATGGAGGAAACGAGCAAAGTCGGAGCGGGGCTTTCGCCGGTGAAGCGGTCGAGGATGAAGGCTCGCAGTTCGTGAACGTTGAACTTCGATGTGTCGATGACGATGTCGGCGAGCTTGCGCAGGGGCGTGAGCATGCGGCGCTCGCTGGTGATGGCGCGGTTGACCTGTTCTTCGCGTCCCAGGGGATGGGGGCGGCGCGTCTCAGAGAAGCGGCGCATGATGACAGCGGTTGAGGCCTCAAGGAAGACAACGGTGGTCTTGATGGTTCGCTGGACCTCACGGAGAGTTTCAGGAAATCGTTTGATTCCCTGGCCTTCGCGCACATCGACGACGAGCACGGCGCGGGTGATTTCAACGGATTGCTGAACGAGTTCGGCGAAGCGCGGGACGAGGTCGATGGGGAGATTATCGACGGCGTAAAAGCCGAGGTCCTCAAAGGCTTTGAGCGCAGAGAGCTTGCCGGCGCCGGAAATTCCGGTAAGGATGACGAGTTCGCGGGCGTGGTTGTGCGCCTCCGGCAAGTCGCGGGATTGGGCGACGGACGCAGTGGAGGAGGACTTGGGCGGACGGGATGCTGCGTGATGCCGCCTGGAGGGCATGGGCACATCGTAGCATCGATGCGGCCCGCCCGGAGAGCCATTTATGGAGCAAAGTTTGCGAGAGGTTAAGGCGCTTCGATCAGTTCCATTTTCCCGTCACGTTTGCGATGCAGGACACAGAGGACTCCATCTCCGTATCGACGGAAGACGAAGACATCACGATCGCGGAATTCGGCTTCCTTGACCGCCTCTTCCAGGGTCATGGGCCTCAGGGCGATCGAGTCGAGCGAGCGGACGACATGGGGTTCGATCACGGGTCCCTTTGCGGGGAAGCTGTGGACGGTGACGGGGACGACAGGCCGGGCGGTGGATTTGGCTGCGCCATTCTTTGTATTGCGTGAGGCTCTTGCCGGAGTGGGAGCATCCGTCTCGGCAGCACTGCGGTCGGCGGTGCTGCGGATGGCGGCTCCGCGGCGAACTCGTGCGAGCCTTGGCTCCAGCGAGGTTTTTTCGACCTTAGGCAGGCGTTTGTTGGCCACATTTTTCTGTTTCTGGCGCTTGGCCTGGGTTTCTGCCTTGTCGAGGGCCGTGCGCAGGGCGGCATCGATGGACGTAGCCTCGCCCACGCTCACCAGTTTGGCGCCGCGGATCTTGATGGTGATTTCTGCCGAGTAACGGTATTTTTCTGAGCTGAGGACGATGTGGGCACTGAGGGCCCGATCGAGAATTTTCTGAACGTGATCCAGTCCTTCTTCGCAGAGTTTGCGGTAAGCCTGGGTGATATGGACGTGACGTCCGGTGTACTCAATCTGCATTGCGGACCCTCCGTTGTATGTTTGCATCAACGGGAACACTTAGAGCCGGGAGCGGACCCGTCTTTGATGGGTGCTGGGTATCTGCATGTCTTCTCTATATTTTGCGACCGTTCGGCGGGTAACGTCGATGCCCTGCATTTTGAGCATTTGGGCGATTTGATCGTCGGTGAGCGGTTTGGCTGGGTCTTCCTCCTCGATGAATTTCTTGACTTTACGCTTGAGCAGAACCAGGGGCAGCCCTGAACCCTCGGGTCCGTTGACGCCTTCTGAGAAGAAGAATCGTAACTCATAAACGCCCTGAGGGGTATGGACATATTTGTTCGAGACGGCGCGGCTGACCGTGGAGGGATGAACGCCGATCTCTTCGGCCACTTCCTTGATCATCATCGGCTTCATACATTCGATGCCGTGTTCGAGGAATTCGGTTTGCCGCCGGACGATGGCTTCGCAGGTGCGGAGAATCGTATTCTTCCGCTGCTCGATGTTGCGCATGAGCTGAAGGGCGGAGCGGTAGCGCTCCTTGACGTAATCGCGGACTTCCTTTTCGGCGCCTTCTTTATGCAGGAGGCGTCGGTAGCCGTGATTGAGGCGCAGCGTGGGCAAGTCTTCATCGTTCATAACGACGACGAATTCGTCGTCATGCTTGACAAAGGCAACGTCGGGCTCGATGAGGCGGGCCTCGGTGCGGTTATAGCGCTGGCCGGGGCGCGGATCGAGGGTGCGGATGAAATCGATGGCCCGCTGGGTCTCCTCGACGGATTTGCCGACGGCTTTTGACAACTCGCGGGGATCGCGTTTCTGCAGGAGCAACATATGGCGGTCCAGAATCTCGTGAGCGGTCTTAAAGATGGCCAGACGGGCCTGGTCCCGATCTTCTGGGGATTGCTGAGCTGCCTGCGGCTCAGGAGGCAGAGCGGGCAAATGATCGGAGTTTTCGTCCGCGGCAGCCGCGAGTTCGAGGGAAGCATCGGCGGGCTGGGGGCGGCTAAGGTCGTCGTCGTGGTCGCGGCCATAGATCATGTCGAATTCATGGCGCTGCGTATTGATCTGAGCCAACAGGCAGGACCGGAGATCAGGCCATGCAATACCGAGCGGGTCAAGCTGGCGCACGACTTCGAGTCCAGTCGCCAGATGGGCGCGGGCGCGCTCCACCAAGGCTGGCGGCAAGGCCGCGAGTTGGGCGGCAGCGTGACCGTTTAGAGGCAGGCCAGAATCGACTTCCGGGACCAATTGCTCGCGGAGGTAGCCTTCGAGGAGCTCGTCCTCGGGGATGGTCAGGTAACCGTCCTCATTGAGGTTGCCGATGATGTACTCGCCGGCGTCACGGATAGCGGTGCTGAGGCTGAGCGAACCGAGTTGCCACAGGAGATGATCGCTGAGGGTGCCGGGGGCGGAGAGAAAGTTTTCGATGGAGGGCTTTTCGGTAATCTCAAAACTGTTGGGGGTACGGAAGCCGGGATCAAGATATTCCTGGAAGTAAGAGCCAAAGTCGATTTCGTCGAAGGGGTCCTTCTTTTCGGGCTCACTTTCGCGAGCCTCGATCATACGGTCGTGATCTTCTTCTCTGCGGGCGACTTCATCGATGAGGGGCACATTTTCTTCCATCTCTTCGAGAACGGGATTTTCGCAGATTTCGGCTTGAATCATTTCTTTCAGCTCAATTTTGTTCAGCGCCAGAACGCTGACCATCTGCATGAGCCCGGGCGTCAGGATTTGCCGCTGGGCGACTTTCAAATTGAGCTTTGGTTGCAGTAGAGCCATTGCACTTCTTCTCGGCCTGGGGGATTTGCCTCTGAGTTTACATGCAGAGGCACAGGGCGCGTATGGGAATTGAGGACATCAACGTGACCGACGGGGGAGATTCAAGCGAGCGAAAAACCGTGCCCCAAATAGACTCTGCGGACCTCCGGATCAGCTCCCAGATCTTCCGGCGTGCCGTGCCGGAAGATCTGTCCTTCATTAATGATATAGGCACGGTCGGTGATAGAGAGAGTTTCGCGAACATTGTGGTCGGTAATCAAGACGCCGATTCCCTGGTTTCTGAGCCCGGAGATGATCTCCTGCAGGTCAAAGACGGCAATGGGATCAATACCGGAGAACGGCTCGTCGAGGAGAATGAAGGAGGGTTGAATACACAGGCACCGGGCGATTTCCACGCGGCGGCGCTCGCCACCGGAGAGAGCGTAACCACGCGTTTTACGAATATGACCGAGATTGAGCTGATCAATGAGCTTTTCTGTTCGCGCGCGGCGGGTCTCCTGTGGTAGCGGCTGCGCTTCAAGCACGGCCAGGATGTTCTCCTCGACCGTGAGCTTGCGGAAGATGGACGGCTCCTGCGGCAGGTAGCTGATGCCGTATTTGCGGGCGCGCATGTACATGGGAACGCGCGTGATGTCTTCACCATCGACGAAGACGCAGCCGGAGTCGGGCTGAATGAGGCCCACGGCAATATAAAAGCTGGTGGTTTTGCCGGCTCCATTGGGGCCGAGCAACCCAACTACTTCTCCTTCCAATACCTCAACACTCACGCCGCGAACGACCTGGCGGCCTTTGTACGCCTTGGTAATGTGATCGGTGTAAAGCCTGTGCATTCACTTTGGGAGGCTGGTCTCAGTTACCGCGCTTCCCTCACCCCCGTTCACCTCGACGCTATCATTCCGATTATTGAAAATCAACGCGGCGCCTGTGGTTTTGCCGTGCACACGATCGACGAGGTACGGGAGCGCGCCGGGGCGTCCCGTGAGAACGTAGCGTTCGTCGCTAGCGGTGTAGACGAGTCTGGTGCCGACGGCTTTGCGTCCGGTTTGAGAGAGGGCGACGTCTCCGGAGGCAATTATTTCCTGAAGTTGGGTGGGCTGGTGAGCAGCGGCGGGCGCGATCTGCATGGTGATGTTGGCGGCGCTCATGGCGCCGAATGAGTCGACCGCCTTGACGTGGCCGAGGAAGTCGCCCTGATGAGATTTCCCGAAATAGGTGAGGGAGTCACTGGAGACGAGCACGATTCCGGGGGGCGCTTTTGAGCCCATGACGGCAGCAAATGCGGAGTGAACTGCGTCTGTGTCAGGGCCCCAGGCGCGGAGCTGTTGCGGGTTGCGGCGCAACTCGATGACCGGTGCAGCGACGGAATTGCCGCCCTGCCAGAGGCGCGCGGGTTGGCCAGGCGCGCCATCGAAGAATGCATCCCCCTTGTCAGAAGAGAGATCGGCGCGCGTTGCGA
>CAZWSD010000155.1:0-7582 GCA_964636535.1 uncultured Acidobacterium sp.
ACCTCTTCGCTGTAATCCACCAGGTCCATCTTGTTTACGGCCACGATCACGTGCCGCACGCCCAGCAGCGATGCAATATAAGCATGCCGCCGCGACTGGATCAGCACGCCCTTGCGCGCATCCACGAGCACAATCGCGGCATCCGCCGTCGACGCGCCCGTGGCCATGTTGCGCGTGTACTGCTCGTGCCCCGGCGTGTCCGCAATGATGAACTTCCGCCGCTCGGTCGAAAAGTACCGGTACGCCACGTCAATCGTAATGCCCTGCTCGCGCTCCGCCCGCAAACCATCCGTCAGCAGCGCAAAGTCCAGAACGCCCGCGCCCGCCGTGCCCTTGCCTTCAATCGACTTCACGTGGTCGTCATACACGCTGCGCGTGTCATACAGCAGGCGCCCAATCAGCGTCGACTTACCGTCGTCCACCGAACCCGCCGTCGAAAATCGCAGCAGGTCCTTGCCCCGCTCCTGCTCCAGGAATCTCTCAATCGAGAAAACCGTGCCCGCGTCTTTTTGAAACTGATTCTGTTCCGTAACCGAAGGAGCCATCTTAGAAATACCCCTCCCGCTTCTTGATCTCCATCGAGCCTTCCTGGTCGTGGTCAATCACGCGATTCGCGCGCTCCGACGAGCGGAATGACAGCAGCTCCGCAATAATCTTCGGCAATGTGTCCGCGTCCGAACGAATCGCCCCGGTGCACGGACTGCAGCCCAACGAGCGCAGCCGCGACCGCACCATCTGCGGTTCCTCGCCAGGCAGCCGCACAAAATCCTGTTCAATCGGCATCAGCGCCTCGCCGCGTACGTACATCGGCCGCTCCTTCGCGTAATACAAGTCCACAATCGGAATCTTTTCCTCATGGATGTACTGCCACACATCCATCTCCGTCCAGTTCGAAAGCGGAAACACGCGAATGCTCTCGCCCGGATGCACTCGTGCGTTGTACAGGTTCCAAAGCTCCGGCCGCTGATTCTTCGGGTCCCATTGTCCTGCCGTGTCCCGGAATGAATATATCCGTTCCTTCGCCCGCGACTTCTCCTCGTCGCGCCTAGCCCCGCCAAAGGCCGCGTCAAATCCGTAGTGCTTCAGTGCGTCCAGCAGCGCCTGCGTCTTCAGCAGAGCGCAGCAACGTTTAGTATCCAGCTTGATCGGGTTCGTCCCCGCCGCAATCGCAGGCTCATTCCGCCACACGTGGAGATCTGCGCCCACTTCCGTCGCCATGTTGTCGCGGAACTCCAACATTTCGCGGAACTTGAAGCCGGTATCGATGTGCAGTAGCGGAAATGGTATGGGTCCCGGATAAAACGCCTTCTGCGCCAGCCGCAGCATCACCGACGAGTCCTTGCCGATGGAATAAAGCATCACTGGCCGCTCAAACTCCGAGGCAACTTCGCGCATAATGTGAATGCTATCCGCCTCCAGCAGGCGCAGATGACCAGGATTGGTCCTGGTGGCCGACTCGGCGGATACCGTTGAAATTAAGCTCTCGGTGGGCAGCATGGAACCTCTTAGAAGGAGTTCGGAACAATCTTTCTTGGGGGAAAGCTGCCATTTTGCTTGACTCCGGCAGCGCGTCAGTGAGGAAGGGACCGGCCGGATTTCTGTAGCGCGCTCAACAACACGCGAACCGGTGTCCACTGCCTGCGGGACAGGCGTGACAACAACACATACACATCTTGTTGATGACCGGCTTCATGACTTATCCGTGAGGCTAACAAAGCTTGCGTCTTATCGCAACCTCATTTCTCCTTCTCAAACCTAAGTGAAGCCGAATTAATGCAGTACCGCCGCCCCGTCGGCCTCGGCCCATCCGGAAACACATGCCCCAGGTGCCCACCGCAGCGGGCGCACGTCACCTCGACTCGCCGCATCCCGTAGCTCGTATCCTCCTGCGTCTCCACCGCGTCGCTCTCCGCGGGATTGAAAAAACTCGGCCAACCGCTCCCCGACTCAAACTTCGTATTGCTCTTGAACAGCAGAGCCCCGCACCCCGCGCACCGATAACTGCCATCCTCGTGATTCTGATAGAGCGCCCCGCTAAACGCCGCCTCTGTCCCTTTCTGCCGCAGAATCCGGTACTGCTCCGGCGTCAGATCCTTGCGCCACTCCTCTTCCGTCTTCTTCATCTTCTCCATCGCTCTTCCCCTTTTGCTAAACACCCGCCCAGCCAGTCCACATACTTCACCTCAGCTTCGCGACCACCTCAATCTCCACCAGCGCATCCTTCGGCAGACGCGCCACCTCCACCGTCGACCGCCCGGGAGCCACCGTGCCTTCCGGCACAAAATAATTCCCATACACCGCATTCATCGCCGAAAAATCCCCCATATCCTTCAAAAACACCGTTGTTTTCACTACCTGCGCAAATCCCACGCCTGCGGCCTCCAGCACGGCCTGAAGGTTCTCGCACACTCGCACCGTCTGCGCGTCCACTCCGCCATCCACCATTGCGCCGGTCGCCGGATCCAGCGCTATCTGCCCTGAGGTGAACAGCAAATCCCCCACCCGTACCGCCTGCGAATACGGCCCGATCGCCGCCGGCGCCCCATTCGTCACCACTGCCTGCTTGTCACTCTGGCTCATGCACCAGATTGTCCCGCGCTCCACCGCATTCGCGCAAACCGCCCGCTCTTCGGGGCCGCATCCTACCTCGCGGCCCCGCCTGCTACCACCTCCCACCGCTCCGCTCACCCCCGCCCCGTTTTCGCGTCTAGTAAGATACTGGCAGGCCAATGATCACCCATTTTCACCGTTCATCCGCGCGGAACCTCGCCGCGCTTGCATTGTTTGTCGCTCTTCCCCTTGGCGCATTTGCCCGGTCAAAGCACGACCCGCATCCCAAGGACAAGAATCAGCTCCCTCCCGTTCCGCAAAGCTCTTCTACCGCCCAAAGGAACACGCCCCAGTACACCCTCAAAACCAACGTGAACGAAGTCGACCTCGTCTTCACCGTCACGAACAGGCAGGGGCAGTTCGTCAAAAACCTCAAGGAAAGCGACTTCGCACTGCTCGACAATCATCGCGCACCCGCTGAGGTCTACAGCTTCACCCAACAGACCCAGCTCCCCTTGCGCCTCGGCATCCTCGTTGATACCAGTAGTTCCATTACTCGGCGCTTCCACTTCGAGCAGGAGGCAGTCAATAGCTTCCTGCTGCAGATCATGCGCCCCGCCACTGACAAGGCCTTCGTTGAGGGCTTCGACGTCACTCCTAATTTCATCCAGGGCTGGACCAACGACCTCAGCAAGCTCGACAACGCCGTGCAGGAGCTCAGCCCCGGAGGCGGTACCGCACTCTATGACGCCGTCTACAGCGCCTGCCGCTACAAGCTGCTCAACGCCGCTAACGGGCCGTTCTATGTCCGGCGTGCTATCGTACTCGTCTCTGACGGCGATGACGACCAGAGCCACGCATACCTCAGCGATGCCATCCGCGAGTGTCAGCGAGCCCAAACCGCCATCTACGCGATCAGCACCGACATCAACCCTACTCCCGACGAACACGGCGATGATGTCCTTAAGAAAATGGCCGATGAAACCGGCGGCCGGGCCTTCTTCCCTCGCAGTCTCAACAATTTGGCCATCAGCTTCAACTCCGTCGAAGACGAGCTCCGCAGCCAGTACGCCCTCGTCTACAAGCCCGCCGACTTCAAAGCCAACGGCGAGTTCCGCTCCATCTACCTCTACTGCCTCGATCGTCGCTACAAGGTCCACGCCATGAAGGGCTACTTCACGCCCAAGGCGGAGTAGGACAACCAAAGCCCATCCGCCTCAAAGGCTGTTATTCGATTCAACCCGGGAATGGGAATGAATAGCAGCCTTTAACCTTTCAGCATCTCCAGCAGCCCTGCCTCATCCATCACCGGCACGCCCAGCGCCCGCGCCTTATCCAGCTTCGATCCGGCTTCCTCGCCCGCCACCACGTAATTCGTCTTCTTGCTCACCGACCCGCTCACTCGCCCTCCCGCGGCCTCGATCTTTTCCTTCGCCTCTTCGCGCGTCAGGTTCGGCAGCGTCCCAGTCAGCACAAAGGTTCGGCCTTCGAGCCTGCTGCTCTTCCGCCGCTTCTCCGCCGTAAACCGCAGCCCCGCCTCGCGCAGCCGCTCCACAAGATCGCGATTCCGCTTCTCATGGAAAAACTCGATGATCGACTCCGACACTCGCGGCCCCACATCGTTCACCCGCTCCAGATCCCGTTGCGTCGCCTCCATCAGCGCATCGATCGAGCCGAACTCCTCGGCCAGCGTCTGCGCCGTGCGTTCGCCCACAAACCGAATCCCCAGCCCAAACAGCACCCGGTCCAGCGGAGCCTCCTTCGATTTCTCAATCTCGCCCAGGAGCGAATCCGCCGACTTCTTCCCGATCCGCTCCAGCCCCAGTAACTGCTCCTCCTCCAACGAATACAAATCCGAAATCGTCTTCACCAGGCCCGTGTCCAGCAGCTGCACCACCACCGCTTCGCCCAGCCCCTCAATGTTCATCACACTCCGAGACCCAAAGTGCAGAAGGCTCTCCCGCAGCCGCGCCGGGCAATCCACGTTCACGCAGCGAAAATCCGCCTCGCCCGGCGCGCGCACCACTTCGCTGCCGCACTCCGGGCACTTCTCCGGAAAGTGAAACTTCCGGTGCCCGCGCGGATGACTCGCGTCATGCACCACCTCCACAACCTTGGGAATCACATCCCCGCCCCGCTCAATCCGCACCCAGTCGCCAATCAGCAGACCCAGCCGCTCTATCTCGTCTGCGTTGTGCAGCGTCGCGTGCGTCACCGTCACCCCGCCCACCTCCGCCGGGGTCAGCACCGCCACCGGCGTCAGCTTGCCCGTGCGTCCCACCTGCACCCGGATGGTCTCCACCTGCGTCACCGACGCCCGCGCCGCAAACTTGTACGCCACCGCCCACCGCGGAGCCCGTCCCGTGAATCCCAGCTTCTTCTGCAGCGCGGCGGAGTTCACCTTCACCACCACGCCATCAATCTCGTAACCAAGTCGATTACGTCTCTCCTCCGCCCCCGCCACAAACTGCAGCACCGCCTCCACGTTCTTCGCCGCGTCGCGATGCTCATTCACCCGGAAGCCCATCTTCCCCAGCGCATTCAACGCCTCGTCCTGTTCCGTAAACGCGTCTTCTCCCGCCTCCGTCATCGCAAAATACGCATAGAAATCCAGCCGCCGCTGCGCCACAATATTTGGTTCCAGCGTCCGTATCGTTCCCGCCGCCGCATTCCTCGGATTCGCCGCCGGCTGCATCCCCTGCTCCTCGCGCTCCACGTTCAGCCGGTCAAACGCCTTTAGCGGCATCACAATCTCGCCCCGCACCTCAAAATTCGCCGGCATCCCCGCACTTTCCAGCTCCTCTTTTGTCACTGACAACGGCACAGACCGGATCGTCCGCACGTTCGTCGTCACATCCTCGCCCGTCTCCCCGTCGCCCCGTGTCAGCCCGCGCGCCAGCTTTCCGTCGCGGTAGTGTAGCGCCATCGAAAGCCCGTCCAACTTGTACTCGCACACATACTCCAGCTGCGCATCCGCCCCCGCCAGCTCATGCACCCTCCGGTCCCAGTCGCGCAGCTCTTCCTCGCTGTTCACGTTGTCCAGTGACAGCATCGGCCGCGAGTGCCGCACCTTCGCAAAGCCTTCCCTCGGCTTGCCGCCCACCCGCTGCGTCGGCGAGTCCTCCGTCACCAGCTCCGGCTGCTCGGCCTCCAGCTTTTGCAGCTGTCGCATCAGCCCGTCGAACTCAGCGTCTGATATTTCCGGCGAATCCAGCACGTAATACCGGTACTCGTGATGGCGAATCCTCTCGCGCAGCTCTTCTATCTGCCTGCCAAGGCTCAGCTCGCTCATGCTCTGAATTCTAGACGGGCCACACTACTTCAGTGCAGTCGCCACCGCGGTTCCCACCGGCGAACCTAGCCCCGTGCACGCATCCCATCCCGGGCCCGCCGAGTACGTGCCGTTATTGCCCTGCGTAATGTCGTGAAACGCGCCCGGGTTCTTGTACAGAACCGGATTTGCAAATCCAGCCGGCCCGCCCTTTTGCTCGTTCACCAGCGCAATCAGCGCGGCCCACAGCGGAGCCACCGCGCTCGTGCCGCCCACCACTTCCTGTTGCCCATCCACCAGGATGCTATATCCGCTCCTCGGCGATGCATCCCCCGCCACATCCGGCACTCCGCGCATCATTCCGCCCGGCACCTTCGCATTCGCCTGCCAGCTCGGCAGCGCAAACACCGCGCTCACTCCGCCTCCCGTCGCGCCTCCAGTCGCACCATCGTTCCACACCACTTCACTCTTGATCGCTGTTCCTGCAGCCGTCAGCCGCGTCCCGCCACACGCCAGCACATGCGGGCTCGATGCCGGAAAATCCACATGGTTCTGCCCGTTGTTCACACCATCCGACGAACCGCTGTCTCCCGCCGCCGCTGTAATCGTCACTCCCAGCGCCGCTGCCGACTGCGCCGCGTTGTCCAGCGCCGTCATGCCCGATGAGCTCCATCCCGATTCCGGCCCTCCCCAACTGATCGAAATCACCCGCGGCCGGTTCGTCTTATCGTGCACCGCCGTCGTCACCGCGTCCACAAATCCCTGTTCCGTATTCGGCGCAAAATACACCGCGATCTTCGTTCCCGGCGCAATCGATCCCGCCACTTCTATGTCCAGCGCCACCTCGCCGTCAGCCCCGTTGGGATTTCCCGGCGCATTCACTGCCCCATCCACCGAAACAGCCACACCCGCCGGCGTCTTCACTCCCAGCGCTGGAAAATACTGCTGCAAATCGCTCGTCTCGTATCCTCCGCCCAGCTCCACGACCCCGATCGTCTGCCCCGTTCCATCCACGGCCTGCGGAAAACCGTACAGCGCCGCCACCTGCGGTGGGTTAAAGCTCACCGCCGCCGCGGCCCGCTTTCCTTTCCCTCGCAGCCGAAAGTGAGCCCTCGCAATCGGCCGCGCGTCCAGACCGAGCACCGCTTCGATCACATCGCCCACCGGCTTCGGCACGCTCACGCGTCCCGAAAACGTGTGAAACTTCGCCTTTCTCTTCCGGTCGCGATAATCGTTCAGCTCCACGCCAAACGCCCGCTCCATCTGCTCTGCCGTACCACGCAGCACCACGGTCCGCCGCCCCAGGCTCGATGCCGCATGGTCCACCGCCAGCCCATGCTCCGCGGCAAAGCGCTCCACCGTTGCAAAATCCTCCGGATCAGCCCCGTACTGCGCCTCAAATTCCTCCCGCGTGAGCACACCCCCGCCCAGCGCCGCCAAATCCAATGGACTTCTGCGACGAACCGTCACAGAAACCGAAATCGCCTCTTGTGGACTTGTGCGGGAAACATGCACCCCGCCTTCCGGGACTTTGCGTTCACTTTTGGCCAGTTCTACTCGCTCGGGATCGACTCGGGACATTCCGGCACCTCGCTCTGCGCGAATAAGATGCAACCTCCCCTACAGCGGTATATTCCCATGCTTCTTCGGCGGATTCTTCTCCCGCTTCCCGTCCAGCATCTCCAGCGCCGTAATCAGCCGCCGCCGCGTCTCCCGCGGATAAATCACCGCATCCACATACCCGCGCTCCGCCGCCACATA
>CAZWSD010000156.1:0-7519 GCA_964636535.1 uncultured Acidobacterium sp.
TCCCAACGCCGCCAGTGAAACCGCCGTCCGCTTCACCTTCGTCGACGGCCTGGGAGAAATCGGCGTCATCGCTCCCGTCTCGCAGGCCTTCTGCGGCGAGTGCTCGCGCGTGCGCCTCACCTCAGACGGCAAGATCCGCACCTGCCTTTTTTCGCAGTCCGATCACGACCTCTACGCCGTGCTGAACAGCGGCGGCAGCGACAACGATCTCGCTGTCTTCATCCAGCGCACCATCATGAAAAAAGAGGCCCGCCATCACATCGGCGAGCCTGGTTTCCTCAAACCCTCGCGCAGCATGGTACACATCGGCGGCTGAGGCTGTTTTCCCTTTCCAGCGAATCGGTTCCACAACCCACGGCTGCCTTTTTGATTAGCGAAAATCCACGCAATCGCGGCCCGAGCAGAGCTGGTAGCCATCCTTGGCCGGCAGTATCTCCAGCGGAACCGGACGATTGCCAACAAAACCATGCCATGTGGCCTCCATCACCTGCTCGCCGCCAATATTCAACACCACAAAACGGTGATGGCCAATAAATCCAAACCCGTAAGCGCCCGGCGCAAGGTGATGCCCACCAAAGTCCAGCGGCACTTCGGTCAGCAGATAGCCCTGGTACCGTTGCTGCACCTCCGTGGAGTAGCCGGACGTATTCACCAGAGCGGCCAGCATGTATTTGCCATTGGCAAAGTGCACACCGGACGAGTTCCGGCCCTGCGTCGAGGCCGTCTGCCCCCGGAAAAACACCGTCGCCGGCATGATCTTTGATGCCGCCGTGCGATCCAGAATCTTTGCCGTGGCCGCCTGCGCCGGAAGCTGCGCCACCAGCACCACACACACCGCCGCCATTCCAGCCAATACCCCGCGCCAATGCCGTCCAAACAAATGCATGGTAAATCCTCCCTGAGTTTTCTTCATGATATGTCCCTGCCTGACATCTTCTGCCTCCTCAGGCGATCCGGGCAGCCTTCCACACCGCATCGCCTATGACTTCACGATTCCCTTGCCTTCTTCCACGGTGTAAATCGTATCCACCTTTGGAACCTGCAGCTTTTCGATCCCGCCGTTCTGCCAGTGAATCTCCACCAGGTCAATCTTCTCCGCCGTTCCCAGTCCGAAGTGCGGCCTGGGATCATTCGTCGAAAGAAAACTGCCCCCGCTGATCACGTCCGCGCGCTGCCGCATACCATTCGCCGTCACATAAACCGCCGCGCCCACGGCGTCCTTCGGACTCTTCGGCCCGCCAATCAGCTTGAAGGCAACCCAGTGGTTTTTGGTTTCGTACACGTTCTTCAGCAGCACCGGATGACCGTCAACCACGTTGATCACGACCCCGACCTTGCCATCGTTAAACAAGTCGCCAAAGGCCGCGCCACGGCCGGCGATCACGTCGGCCAGGCCCGTGCCTTCCACAGCGGGCATCAGATCAAATTTCTTGCCGCCCATGTTCTTGAACAAAAGGGGCCGCTCCTTATACGTCATACCCCAGTCGTGCTGGTCCACCTGCGGATAGACGTGCCCGTTCACATACATCAGGTCCTTCCAGCCATCGTTGTCAAAGTCGATCCAGCCTACTCCCCACCCCAGAAATGGAATCGTAGTCCGGGCAATCCCGGCCTGATAGCTTACATCGGTGAAGTTCGCCTGCCCGTCGTTGTGGTACAGCACGTAATAGTCGTCTGAAAAATCCGTGGTCGCAATATCGAGCCAGCCGTCGTTGTCATAATCCCCGACGGCGATGCCCATCGTCGCCGTTTCGCGCCCATCCGCGTTCAGCGCAAACCCCGAGGCGTAGCTGTCGTTCTGAAACTTCCCGTTGCCCTCGTTGATGTAGAGGTAGTTCGGCGTCGAGTCATCAGCTACCGCCAGGTCCATACGACCGGAGTTGCTCAAATTCGCAAACACCCCCTGGAAACCGTAGTATCTGCTCGGGTCGCTCACACCGGCGGCCACGCTCACATCTGTGAATGTGCCATCGCCATTGTTCCGGAACAGGTGATCCGGCTCACCCTCCAGGCCCCTCGGACCGCACATCGTGGCCACACCGCGATAATTGCAGAACGCATACGAGACTGCCTTGGTCCCCGGAATCGGCGGATTGCTCATGTCGTAATGAATGTATCCCGGCACGAACAAGTCCAGCAGCCCGTCTCCGTTGTAGTCGCCCCACGTCGCGCCCGTCGACCAGTTGCCCAGCGCCACGCCTGCCTTTTCGCCTATGTCCGTGAAAGTGCCGTCATGGTTGTTCTTGTATAGCCGGTTCTTGCCGAAATTCGTCACGTACATATCCGGCCAGCCGTCGTTATCAAAATCCCCAACCGCCACCCCAAAGCCCCAGCGCTCATTCAGCACTCCGGCCTTTTCGGCCACATCGGTAAATGTGCCGTCACGATTGTTGTGAAATAGCGCGGCCCGCGGCGCCGGAGCCTTGCCGTCCATCGCCTCATACGTCGACCCATTCACCAGGTAGATATCCAGCCAGCCGTCGTTGTCATAGTCGATCAGGCCCACGCCCGAACCAACCGTCTCGATGATGAACTTCTTCTCCGGCGTGCCCATCTGCTGGCGGAACACCTCCAGGCCCGCCTGCTTCGCCAGGTTCTGGAACACAACCGGTCCAGTCTTAACAAAACCGCCTGCCGTAATGGGCCGATGGTCGGCATCGAAAACAGCCCTGTAAGCGCCACCAGTGGAGCTGCCGCCCCCCATCCCGCCCTGCTGCGCCATTCCGGGAACGGTGGATAGATCGACTCCGGCCCCGGCCAAAGACGCAAGAAAACTCAATGTAAACACACGACGGTTCACGTGCAACGCTCCGCAAAGGTTTGCTTGTTTATCAGTCTCACAATACGTCAGAGCCATGGCTGCCCTCAACCCCGGCTCACTCCACAGTCTCTATTTCTCGCGCCGATCCTGCGCCTTGCCCCACGAAGACTCCGTATGCATCGCCAGCGCCTCCGTATGAACATGCCACGGCACGGCCACATCTGAAATGTCAGGATGCCTCGTATAGTACCGCTGCAGTTGCACATCCGCCATCGGGTCATCCTTCTCATCGGCAAAGATCGCCTCCTGCTGCTCGGATTTCTTCCAATCGCCGAGTCGCCGGTAGAGAATCCCCAGCATGTAATGCGCCGACAGACTGTCCGGGTCGATCTGCTGCACCCTCATGTACTGCGCTTCCGCCAGCTTCAGGTGGCCCTGCTGATAATAATTGAAGCCCAGCTCGCGATGAACGTCCCGTGACAGCGGGAACATCTTCTCCGCCTGCTGCAGATCAGCCACTGCTCCCGTCATATTGCCCAGATCCCGGAACGTAAGCGCCTGCCAGTACAGCGACCGAGCGCGGCTGATGGCAGGCGGGTTCATCGTCAGCGCCTTGGCCAGATATTTGGCCGCCTCGTCGTATTTCTCCCAGTCGTAATAGGCAATCCCGATGTTCGCCCAGGCTCGGTCATAGTCCGGTCGCAGACCTGCCACATGCTCAAAGGCTTTCACCGCCTCGCCATACTGCTTCTGAGCCAAAAGCGTGATCCCAAAGTTGTTCCACCGCATCCAGTCCGGGTTGTCCCGCGGCTGCGGCGGAATCGGCTGGTTCAGCCCCAGATAGAACTTCCGCGTACGCCAGGCCATCACCGTGATCGGCAGCGGCTTGTGATTCTTGCCCCACACCCAGTTGGCAAACGACTGGTCAAAGTGCCGGTAGTCCACCCGCGCCGTCACCGTAAACGGCCCCGGATCATTCGGCGGAATCTGAAATTCGTAGCGCACCAGCGTCGAACTGCCTGACTGGATCGTGTACTGGATCGCCTTCGTGTGGCTCTCCCACACCTGATGGTGAATCAGCAGATGGCCATTCTTATTCAGCAGCAGCGCCAGAAAGGTATAGGCATGCGGGTCCACATGCCCATCCGGCTCAATGCCGCCGCTGTTCATAATCACCCGGCCCCGGCCGTCCTTCACCACAAACTGCACCCAGCTTTCCAGAATGTCACGCTGCTCCGGAACCAGCGAATGCGCTATCCCCTGGTTCTGAATCACCACCGCAACCTGCACCGTGTCCTTCGGCTTCAGCGTGAATGGCGTCGAGCCGAGCGGAGCAATCCACTGCTTGCTGCCGTTCAGACGAAGCCCGAATATATCCACGTTCAGCGTCGGATGCACCTTGCCCTCCAGGTGTTCATCGGTCAGCTTCAACTGCTTCTTGTAGTGGAAATACCAGGGCATCTCCGTGTTACCGCCAATCCACCGGTGAGACACGATCTTCCCATCCCGCTTGGCCCGGTCCGGCCGCCATACCCTCACCATCGGCATGTGGCATTGCTGGCAGACCAGGTGCGGCTTTGTGTAAAACGGCAGCGGCGACTCGTGCGAGTACGACGACTCCTGCCACTCGTTGTAAAGCGTGATCGCAGGCAACCACTTGTAGTGATTCACCGAGCGCGGAATGTCGGCCTCATGGCAGGCAGCGCAATACTGCGGCGACCTGTAAAACGGCTTCATCTCCGCCGCTATGTGCCGCTTCACATGCTTCATGATTTCCCGGTACGGCACCTCGCCCGGAATCGGCTTCCCGTTCTTGTCCAGCAGCGCCGTCGGCACGCCCATCACATACGAGCCCACTCCATAGGTCGGCTTCATCGCAACAATCGAGTGGCACACCGAGCAGGTCACACCCTCGTTGTTGTACCAGGTGGCGTGCGTCACCGGGTTCGGCGTCAGACTCCCGCTCAGCAACGCAATCGGATTGTGGCATGACTCACAAAACCGCGCGTAATAGACACCCTTGGTCTTCTTCAGCAGATCCACGTTTTTCACATACGCCGGCTCCCGGAAGGAATTGGCGTGCAGAGACCGACGCCACTCATGGTACGTCGCCTCGTGACAATGCGCGCAATACTCAGCCGTCGGAAACGCCCCTGGCTTGATAAACTGCCCATTCCAGGTGCCGGCGTAGCTCGGCAAAAATGGCTTGCCCTTGCCAAACGGATACAGATACGTCGCCTTCACCCGGGCCGAGTATGCGCCTGCACCCCCGGTAGTGCCCGGCACAGGTTTTGCTCCGGCATGCGTCGATTGCAAAAACAGCATCGCACAACCTGCGAAAATAGCGAAGGTCGCAATCGCCTGAAAAAGAAGTCTGCGTAACGGCATAGGGTCCCTGCTGTGTGGAGGCTAACGAAGAGGAATGTACAGGACTAAGGCGACTGCCAGCAACGCGAAAAACGTGTGTAAACACTGAATATCGCGTCATTTTCAATAAACAAACCAAAGTCGTAGAAAGACTTCATACGTTAGTTTGATCTCCACCTTCCGGCCAAAGGAGCTGCCCGCATGAGACCCTCGCATCGCTTCCGTCTTGCTCTCGTCAGCCTGCTCGCCACCGCGACCTGCACCATCGCCAACGCCCAGGCCCTCCTCTCACCTCCCGGCGCTCGTGTCATTTCCCTCACGCCAGAACCCGGCACATTCACCGAGCCGGGCGTCGCCGTCAATCCCAAAAATCCCCACCAGGTCGTAGTCGTCTATCAGTTCACCGCCTCGGCGGCTTACACGCGCAACGGTGGCAAAACATGGCAGCTCGCCACAGGCGTCCCACCGCCAAACTATAAGATGTCTGGCGACGTCTCCGTCGCTTTCGATAACAAAGGCCACGCCATCTACGACTGCATCGCCTTTGACAAACTCGGCACCTTCAACTACTGGGCGCACGGAGCCACGCGCAATGGCATCTTCGACCGCCGCTCGCTCAATGGAGGCAAGACCTGGCAGCCTACGCTCCACACCGTCAGCGCATGGCCAACCAAACCCGGCATCCCGTTTGAAGACAAGCCCTACATCGTCGCCGACACCGGCACCCACAGTCCCTACGCCGGCAACCTCTACATCGGTTGGACGCGCTGGACTCTTACCGACTCCCGCATGCTGCTTTCGCGATCCACCGACGATGGCCGCTCCTGGTCCGCGCCCATTGAGATCTCTCACGACCGCGGCCTGCCTCGCGACGACAACGGCGCGCTCGAAGGCTTTGACGGCGTCGTGGGCCCCAACGGAACTCTCTACGCCGTCTGGGCGCACACCAACCGCATCGACTTCACGGAGTCCCGCGACGGCGGCAAGACCTTCACCACCTCGCACCCCATCGTCCACACCGGGCCCAGCATGTTCGCCATCCAGGGCATGGACCGCGCCAACGGCTTCCCCCAGATTGCCATCGACCCGCGCAGCGGCGCGCTCTACGTTTCCTGGTCCGACTACCGCTACGGCGAAGTCGATGTCTTCCTCATTCGCTCCACTGACCACGGCAAAACCTGGTCCCAGCCTGTCAAGGTCAACACCGATCCAGTCCACGACGGCGCCGACCACTTCTTCCAGTGGCTCGCCGTCGATCCCGTAACCGGCGCTGTGAATCTCGTCTTTTACGACCGCCGCGAAGACCCCGCCAACCAGCACCAGATCGTCGTACTCGCCCGCTCCACCGACCAGGGAAAAACCTTCCACAACTACGCCTGGACCCACCAGCCGTTCAGCCCGCACGGCGTCTTCATGGGCGACTACCTCGGCCTCGCCGCCTACGGCAACAAGGTCTACGGCGCATGGCCCTTCCATCCCGACGGAGCCAAAGGAACCCTCCTGCAGGTCGGCGTTGCCAACTTCAACCGCAAGTAGTTCTCAACGCGGGCAGGTCAGCACCCCGGTGCCCGGCAAACCTCACGAAGTCAGGGGCGGGTCCGCTCTTCGGAAAGTCAGATGCAGTTACAAAGAATCACCCCACGCCTCGCAAAAGCATGGGGTGAAATGGTATTGGCCTGCAAAGCACGCGTTCGCCCGTGCGGCCAGCACTACCTCGTCATCAGGTAATGCACCTGCTGCTCAATCTCCGCAATCGCCACCGGTTGCAGTTCGTGACCCTTCAGCGCCGCATTCAGCCGCACCAGCGAGCCATGCTTCACCTGCTCCCACGCCGCCGCCTGCGCCACCACTTCTTTCGAAGCCTTCGCGCCCAGCGCCAGCGCCTGGTCCGTCGGAGTCCGGTCGCCGCCCTCGATTGCTCCCAGCGCGGCAGAGAGATCCCCGTTTGACTTCATCAGTCCGGGCTCACCCTCCTTACCCTTCACAATCGAATTTAACTGCGCCTGCACGGCCTTCACCTGCGCCTGCAGTCCGGCCTTCGCAACCGCATCCGACTTCGCCAGATCAGCCAGATTCGCTTGCACGGAATTGATCTCCGCCAGCGTCCTGCGGCTCACCAGCGTCTGCTTCCACGTCCGCATGCCGGCATCAAATTGCGCCTGCAGCTCCGCGGGCGTCGCGGCACTGTTCGGATCCATCACCACCGTCAGCGGCTCGCTCTGGCTCTTGCCGTTCACCGTCAGCGTCACCTCGTATTTGCCCGGCAGCACATGCGGGCCATTCGGTGCCCGCATGCTGTGATCGTCGGCACCCTTCTTCTTCGCGCCCGTCGCGCCCCACAGCAAATCCCACACAAATCGATGCTCGCCAGGCGTGCTCACAATCCGCTGC